>JAGQRU010000195.1 GCA_020425105.1 Paracoccaceae bacterium | reverse complement strand
AAGACGGCGCACAAGAACGGCACCACCCTGAAAGAAGAGGCGATCAAGCTGGGCTTCGTGGACGAAAAGACCTTTGACGAGGTCGTGCGTCCCGAACAGATGATCGGCCCCAAGGCCTGAGGTGACGGGCGGGGGCCGCGCGCCACCGCCCCTTTTTCCATGCCGACGATAACCTTCTGGTTCGATTTCGGTTCGACCTATGCCTATCTTTCGGCCATGCGGATCGCGGAATTGGCCGCAGGCGCCGCTGTGCCGGTGATCTGGCGCCCCTTCCTGCTGGGGCCGATCTTTGCCGACCAAGGCTGGCAAACATCGCCCTTCAACATCTATCCGGCGAAAGGCCGCTATATGTGGCGCGATATGGAACGGCTCTGCCAGGCCCGGGGCTTGGAATTTGTGCGGCCCGATCCGTTTCCGCAACACGGGCTGCGGGCGGCACGTGTGGCGCAACTGGCGCTGAAAACCGACCGTGGCGCGGCCTTCTGCCGGGAGGTCTTTCAGGCGCAGTTCGCGCGGGGCGCCGACATTTCCCAAACGGAAACGCTGCGCGACTGTCTGGACCGGTGCGCATTGCCTGCGGAGCTTCTGGACCGCTCCGGCGCGCCGCCCAACAAGGCCGCCCTGCGCGCCAGCACCGACGCCGCGCGATGCGCGGGCCTCTTCGGCGCGCCCAGTTTCACGGTGGACGGCGAACTGTTCTGGGGAGATGATCGCCTGGAAGACGCCCTCGCCTGGGCCAATGCCCCCCACAGCAGCGAAGGATCCTGACATGGCCGAGACACCGATCAGCCTATCGAAATTTCGCAAGACCCGTGCCCGCGCGGACAAGAAGGCACAGGCGGATGCGAACGCGGTCCGCTTCGGGCGCAGCAAGGCCGACAAGGCGCGGGACGCCGCCCAGGCCGCACAGCAGGACGCCCATCTGAATGCTCATCGCCGCGACGATGCCCCCGACAGATGAGCAACGCGCGATGAACAATGCCCGGCCCCGCAAACGCTCGCTCAATCTGCGCGGGCATGCGACCAGCGTGTCGCTGGAGGATCCGTTCTGGGACGCATTTCGCGACATCGCGACCGCGCGCGGCCAGTCGGTGAACGGGCTGGCGGCCGAGATCGACGAAACGCGCGGGCTGGAACTGGGGCTTGCCACGGCGATCCGGCTGTTTGTGCTGGATCATTACCGGTCCCACGCGGCCGCAGCACAGACGGCAGAGTGACCGCCGCGCCCCGCGGCGCGGCGCCCGGGCATCTTGCAAAAAGCCCTGCCTGCGGTCACAAGATCGGGGCAGTTTCCGGGATCGCGCCAGATCCCGGTCGGGGGACCCCAATGGCCGGCGCCACCACCACTATTGTTGCCCTGCAGGGGCTGTCGCTGCCCCCGGACGCGGCGCAGTTGCGGGATCATGTGCGCGTACCGGCCCGCCGGACCGACCATTACCTGACCCATTACGACCGCACGACGTTGTTTTATGACTGTGTGCGCATGGGCAATGGCCGGGACCTGCTGCTGACCGCGCCGCCGGCGATGAACCTTGAACCGCTGCTCATGGACGGGCTGCGGCAGGGCGATGGCACGGCGATCCGCAAGCGGGTCACGCGCGGGCCGAAATATCTGCAGATGGTGCTGCGCGGCCCGGTGCGCGATCTGGCATTGCAGGACGGAACGGCGTTGCGCCCGGTCCAGCTGCGCGACAGCCTGCAGCACCTTTTCGCCGGGCTCAACTGCGCCGTCTGCATGAACAAGAACAATCCGCTCGACTGGATTCAGGGCTGGGCCGCCCATCACGTGCGTCTGCACCGGCTTGAGGGCGTTTTGATCTTTGACAACGGGTCCACCGCCTATGGCGCGGACGATCTTGCCGCTGCGCTTGCCCGGGTGCCCGGGCTCAAACAGGCCGTGATCGCGCAGGCGCCCTTTCCCTATGGCACCACCGACAAGGTCGCGAAGGGTGAAACCCGTCCCAACTTCCTGCAGCCCGCGCTGCTGAACCTCGCGCGGCGGGATTTTCTGTGCCGGGCTCGCGCGGTGCTGAATTGCGATATCGACGAACTGGTGATGAGCCGCGACGGCTCGTCGGTGTTCGACCGCGCCGCATCGCGGCCTTGGGGTGCGGCGCGGCTGCCGGTTTTCTGGGCCTATCCGGCCCCCGGCGCGGCGGGGCCCGTCGCCCAGTGGCACCACGACCACCGCCCCGCCGCCCCGCAGCGCACCCCGCGCAAATGGTGCGTGGCGCCGGGCGGATTGCTCAGCCGCACCGGGTGGTTCGTCCACCATGTCGGGGGCGAGTTCTTCAAGCTGAACCGTGAATCCCGCGCGCATGAGGTCGTCCATTGCCGGGCGACGTCAACCGGGTGGCATCCGTTCAAAAGCCGCGCCGACGACACGGTCACGCTGCGCCCCGATCCGGAACTGGCGGCGATAATGGCGCCGCTGGCCGCGCTGATGGCAGAGATTTCGGACCATGGATGACGACATGCATATCGTGCCGCTGACCGGGCGGGTGCTGCCGCCCGACGGGCCGGTGCTGCGCGACCATGTACGCAAACCGCACCGCCGCACCGACCAGTATCTGGAACGCTATGACCGCACGACGCTCTATTACGATTGCGTGTATCTGGAGGCGCGCCGGTCGTATCTGTTCACCGCACCGCGGTTTCTGAACCTGTGGAAACCGTTCCGGGCCGGTCTGCGGATCAATGGCCGTCCGGTGCGCTGGCTGCGGCGGCGTACATGGCTGCGTACCGAGCAGGTGGAAATCCGGGCCCCGCGCGGCGCCTTGACCCTGACATGGGACGGCGTAACCGCGCCGGTGCCGGTGCGCGCCGGGCTGGCTCAGTGTTTTTCTGGGCTGAACTGTCTGGTCGCGGTCAACAAGAACAACCATCTCGACTGGATCGCCGATTGGGCAGCCTATTATGTCCGCGAACACGGGGCCGAGGCGGTTGCCATTTTCGACAATGGATCCGACGCCTATGCGCCCGCGGATCTGAGCGCGCGGCTGCGCACCGTGCCCGGCCTGCTGCGGTCGGCGGTCATGTCGGCGCCCTACCCTTATGGCCCGACGGACCGGTCGCGAAAGCTGGAAATCAGCCCGCGCTTCTTCCAGACCGGGATGCTGAACATCGCCCGCCGCGACCTGTTTTCCCGCGCCCGCGCAGTGTTGAGCGTCGATATCGACGAAATCGCTCAGCGGGGCGGCGGCGCGCCGTCCGTCTTCGATATGGCGGTGCATAACAAGCTGGGCATGGTGACCATCGACGGGGTGTGGATCTATCCGTCGCGCGATGCGGACGGCCCGGTCGGGCACGGCGCGCATGTGTTCCGGCAGGTTCCCGACCGGCAGTGCAACCGCAAATGGTGCCTGCGCCCGGGTGGGGTAATGGACCGCTTCGGCTGGGCCGTGCATCATATCGGCGGGCCGCTGCAGGACATCTTCACCCGTCAGGATGACATCGGGCTTTTGCACTGCAAGGGCACCTCGACCGGGTGGAAGCGGAACCGGTTCGATCTGCCCGAACAGATGACCGAAGATCCCGGCCTGACCCGGTTCATGCTGGAAAACTTCCCGCCCCCGGAACCCTGATCGCGGGTCAGCCCAAAGCGGCAAGCGCCGGGAAATGTTCCAGAAGCCAATAGGAAAAAGCCGAAAATCCACCGGTCAGCATCAGCAGACCGATGGTCCACAGCAGCAGGCCCATGGTCTTTTCGATCTGGCCCATATGCCGTTTCATCCAGCCCATCATGCCCCCCAGACGCGGCAGATAGGCGGCCACCAGCAGAAAGGGCAGACCCAGCCCGATCGCGTATACCGACAGCAGCAGCGTCCCCTTGGCCAGCGATGCCTCGGATGCCGCGAGCGACAGGATGGCGCCCAGTTGCGGGCCGATGCAGGGGGTCCAGCC
>JAGQRU010000194.1 GCA_020425105.1 Paracoccaceae bacterium | reverse complement strand
CGCGCGCGCGCAGCGGGAAGATATGCCCCGGGGTCGCGATATCCGCCGCCGTTTTCGACGGATCGATCGCAACCGCCACCGTGCGTGCGCGGTCATGGGCCGAAATCCCGGTGGTCACGCCTTCGCGCGCCTCGATGGACACCGTGAACGCGGTTTCATGGCGCGAGGAATTGTCCGACGCCATCAGCGGCAGGCCAAGCGCGTCGACGCGGTCGCCCGGCATGGACAGACAGATCAGCCCGCGGCCATGGGTGGCCATGAAATTGATCGCCTCCGGCGTGGCCATCTGCGCCGGGATCACCAGATCGCCTTCGTTTTCGCGGTCCTCGTGATCCACCAGGATGAACATGCGCCCGTTGCGCGCGTCGTCGATGACCTCTTCAATCGAAGAAATCGCGTCCTTGTAGTGGGATTCGGCGTCGGCCATGGCATACTCCACCTTCGTAGGGGGCCGACATAGCCCAGCCGCACTGCCTTGACCAGAGCCCGCCGCCGCCGCGCAATCGCGTGCGGTCAGGTCCAGTCCTGCAGCCGCGCCACGTACCGCGCCAGCGTGTCGATTTCCAGATTGACCCGGTCGCCCAGAACGACCTGCCCCCAGGTGGTCACCGCCTTGGTATGCGGAATGACATTGATGCCGAAGGCGCTGCCATCCACCTCGTTCACGGTCAGCGACGTGCCGTTCAGCGCGACCGACCCCTTGGACGCGATATACCGGGCCAAGGTATCCGGCGCGCGCAGGGTGATCCGGGTGCTGTCGCCGTCGTCGTGCAGCCCGACGATTTCGGCCACGCCGTCCACATGGCCGGATACGATATGCCCGCCCAACTCGTCGCCGACGCGCAGCGCCCGTTCCAGGTTCAGGTGTTTGCCCAAGGGCCAGCCCTGGCTGCCGATATTGGTCTTCGATACGGTTTCCGCCGATATATCGACCTGAAACCAGCCGCGGCCATCGGGATCGGTCCCGGTCGCCGTGACCGTCAGACAGACCCCGTCACAGGCGATGGAAGCGCCCAGATCGATGGTCGACAGCGCATAAGACGTGGCGATGCGCACCGTCAGATCGCCCTTCTGGTCCACTGACAGAACTTCGCCCTGATCGGTGATGATGCCCGTGAACATGCCGCTGCGCCCTTCCTGCAATCCCTGTACCGGACCTAGCGCCGCCCTGCCCCATGCGCAAGACGCGCGTTTCCGGCTGGCAACAGATCGGCCTTAACCACGGTGTCGGGGGCATTGGCTCTGGTCAATCCCGGCAAAGATTGCCAGTCTCGCGCCAATTCCGAAGAGGTGGACCGAACCCGTATGAAGACCCTTCTGCGCTCCGCAGCGGCCGCGCTGGCCGTCCTTTCTCTCAGCGCCTGCGCCGGCGTCATTCCGCGCACGGGCCCCACCAAGTCGGAAGTCTTCGACAGCTCGATTCAGCGCAACGGCGACACCTATATCGTCGTCGTCGACCGCCATGTGGCCCGGGCGGCGGAATACAGCCCCCCGCTGGGGTTTTCCAAAAGCTTTCGCAACGCCGGGCTGATCGAACCCGATCACATCGCGCCGGGCGACACGCTGGGCCTGATGATCTGGGAAAACGTGCAGGAGGGTCTGCTGGAAGTCGCAGGCACGCCGGCCCCGCTGACCCAGATTCAGGTCGATGGCGACGGGATGATTTTCGTCCCCTATGCCGGACGGATCAAGGCCGCGGGCAAAAGCCCCGAAGATCTGCGCCAGGAAATCAGCGCCATTCTGGGCACCCAGACCCCCGATCCGCAAATCCTGGTGACGCGGGCCGCCGGGAACGGCGCGACGGTCTCTGTCTCCGGCAAGGTCGGGGCGCAGGGCGTCTATCCCATCGAACGCCCCACCCGGCGCCTGTCGTCAATGCTCGCCCGCGCCGGAGGCGTCACCATTGAACCCGAAATCGCGCAGGTGACGGTGCTGCGCGGCACCCAGTCCGGCAAGACCTGGTTCAACGCCCTGTTCGACAGCCCGGCCAATGACATCGCCCTGCGCGCCGGCGACCGGATCCTGGTCGAAGCCGACGAACGGTTTTACGTGGCGCTCGGCGCCACCGGCACGCAGCGGCGGATCCGGTTCGAAAGTCAGGAACTGTCGGCGATGGAAGCACTCGCCCAGGTTGGCGGCCTGTCCACCAATTCCGCCGACCCGACGGGCATCTTCATCCTGCGCAAGGAACCCGAACAGGTCGCGCGACGGATCACCGGGCTGCCCAATCTGTCCGGCGAACAGCGCGTCGCCTATATCTTCGATCTGACCGACGGCGAAGGGTTGTTCGCCGCCCGCGACTTCACCGTGCGCGACGAAGATACGATCTATGTCACCGAAGCGCCGATCAGCCAGTTCAACAAGGCGGTGTCCGCCGTCTTCGGGTCGCTGACCACGGTCGCATCGGTTCAGACGATTGCGCAATAAGATGCGCTGAATCGGCGGCAGGCGTAAAGAAACGGGCCCGGCGCACCGGACCCGTTTGATCGTCAGCCCAGAGGCGCGACGGCGGCGTCAGTCGATCACCTCGCCCTCTTCTTCCTTGAGCTTGGCCAGCGCCATCCGCTGCCGCAGCACCCGACCGAAGACGATCGGCAGCACGAAGCCCACCAGCGCCACCAGCCACAGGCCGATGGACAAGGGCGACGCAACGAGCGCGGACCAGTCGCCATCGGAAATCGTCAGCGCGCGGCGCATATTCGATTCCATCGCATTGCCCAGCAAAATGCCCAGGATGATCGGCACCAGCGGCACGTCGAGCTTGCGCAGAACCCAGCCCATGACGCCGAACCCGACCATCACCAGAAGATCGAAGCTGGATCCCGAAATGCCGTAGATCCCGACAAAGGACACCATCGCCACGATCGGCATCAGGATGCGCGGCGGCACCATCAGCACCCGCGTGAACATGCCCACCATCGGAATGTTCATCGCCAGCAGCATGAAGTTGCCGATGAAAAGCGCCGCGATCAGTCCCCAGACCACATCGGGGTTCTGCGTAAATAGCAGCGGCCCCGGGGTGATGTTCAGCGCCAAAAGCACCGCCAGAAGCACCGCCGTCGTACCCGACCCCGGCACGCCAAGCGCCAGCATCGGCACCAGCGCACCGCCCGCGGCCGCGTTGTTCCCGGCTTCCGGCGCCGCAACCCCGCGCGGATCGCCCTTGCCGAACGTGCCATTGCGGTCCACCAGACGTTTTTCCATCGAATAGGAAATGAACGACCCCAGCGACGCCCCGGCCCCCGGCAGGACACCCGCGACAAATCCCAGAACGCTGGTCCGCAGCATCGTGGGGGTGCAGTGCCGCAGCAACGCGAAGGACGGCGTGATGCGCCCGATCACGACCTTCTTGGCGGCGTCCGCGCCGGTGTTCTCGCCCCGGTGTTCGAGAAAGACCAGCACCTCGCTCAGCGCGAAAAGCCCGACAATGGCGACCAGAAAGTCGATCCCGTCATACAGGTGAACCTCGCCGAAGCTGAACCGCGGCACGCCGGTCTGGCCGTCCACGCCGATCATCGCGATGCCCAGCCCCAAGGCCGCAGCAAACGCCGCCTTGGCCTGGTTGGTCGAGGCGATCCCGCCCAGTGTGGCGAAGGCCAGCGTAAACAGCGCGAAATATTCCGCCGGCCCGAACAGCAGCGCCACCTTGACCAGCTGCGGCGCCAGAAAGACCAGCCCCCAGGTGGCCAGAAACGCGCCCACGAAGGACGCCACGCCGGACAGGGCCAGCGCCTCTCCCGCGCGGCCTTGCTGCGCCATGGGATAGCCGTCCAGGGTTGTCATCAGCGCCGGTTCGTCGCCGGGAATGTTCAGCAGGATCGAACTGATCCGCCCGCCATACATGGCCCCGTAATAGACCGAGGTCAGCAGGATCAGCGCCGGTGTCGGCGGCAGACCGAGCGTGAAGGCCAGCGGGATCAGGATGGCGACGCCGTTGGACGGGCCCAGCCCCGGCAAGGCGCCCATGATCGTGCCCAGAAAACAGCCCAGCAGCGCCAGACCCAGATTCTGCAACGTGAAGGCGACAACGAACCCGTCGCCAAGGGATGCGAGGATATCCACAGGAATGCTCCCTTCAGAATCCGAACGGGCCCTTGGCCAGCGACAGGCCAAGGATCACGTGAAAGACCAGATAGATGCCGCCCGATGTCAGCGCGCCCACCAGCAGCGCCTGCGCCGGCGGTGTGCCCAGGCGCCAGGTCAGATAGGCGGCGGCCAGCGCGGTTGCGATCACGAACCCCAGATCCGGAAGGACAATCGCGTAGGCGACCATCGCCGCGACCGCCATGGCGATTTCGAACAGGCGCGCCGCCGGTGGCCATATTGGCGCCGGGTCGGGCTTCAGCACGAATGCGAGCGCGCTGAGCCCCAGAACGCAGCCGATCATGATCGGAAAGACTTTCGGGCCGACGACATCGGAAAACGGGCTTTCCTGAATGACCGTTGCCTGCCAGATGAAAAAGGCTGCCAGCAGAATGCCGATGCCGCCGAAAATTCGGTCGCTCATGGTGTGCTCCCCCCAGTATTGAAGACCAGTTTTGAAGACCTGACCGCCGAAGATCCGGGCCAGTAGAAAAAGATGCGGATCGCGGCCCGCGCGCCGATGCCGTGGTCCAACGGCATAAACAGGCGGGGCAGCACCGGGCCGCCCCGCCAATACAGGCTTACTTGGTAATTTCGGCCGTCAGCTCGGTGATCGATGCCACCGACTTGGACACGAACTCTTCAAAGGCCGCGCCCTGCAGGTCCAGCGGCGCGAGCCCGTTATTCGCCATCACGTCCTTCCATTCCGACGAGGCATAGAGCGTGCCGATCTGCGCCACCCAATAGTCATAGGCTTCGTCGCTCATCCCCTTCGGGGCATAGAAGCCGCGCCAGTTGGCGCCAATGGCATTGACGCCCTGTTCCACAGCCGTGGGCATGTCGGCGAATTCGCCGGGCAGCCGTTCGGGCGCCAGCACGGCGATCACCTTGACGTCGCCGCTATCGACGAACCCCTTGGCTTCGGACACGTCCCCGGTGAAGGCCTGAACCGACCCGGCCAGAAGCTGCGTCACCGCTTCGCCGCCGCCGTCAAAGGCGATGTATTTCACTGCCCGAACATCGTCGATGCCGTATTCCTTGGCCGCGATCAGCACCTTCAGGTGGTCCCAGCCGCCCACTGCGGATCCGCCGGCAACCGCGACCGACCGCGGGTCCGCCTTGATCTGGTCCAGAAGCTCGGTCAGCGAGGTGATGGGCGAATCCTTCGCCACCGCGATCACACCGTAATCGGCGCCGACGGAGGCCAGCCAGCGGACCTGATCCATGGTGTTGCCCGGATAGGCGCCGGTGGCCAGCCGCGTGGCCGTCGCCGACGACGCGGCGACAATCAGGTCGTTGTCGTCATTGCGCTTGTTGACCACCTCGGCGAAGGCGACGCCGCCGCCGCCACCGGCCAGGTTGACCACCTGCATGGTGGACGGGATCAACCCCTGATCCTGCAGCGACTTGCCGACCTGACGGCAGGTAAAGTCCCATCCGCCGCCCGGGTTGGCGGGCGCGATGCATTCAGGCTGTTCCGGTTCAAAGGCAAGCGCGGGTCCGCCGACCATCGCAAGGGCAACGAACGTGCCTGCGACGCCCTTTCGGAAGCTATGGGTGTTGAGCATGTTTTCTCCTCCAGTTGGCACAGCTGTTTCCAGCGGTGCGATCTTGTAGAAGCCGAGCCTGTCATCGACCTGTCGCTTTCCGATAATTTCGCGCCAAGAACGCATTTTCCCGCGAAAAAAATGGGCTATGCTGAAACGAACGGCCGTCAGAGCCGCGCTTAGGGAGGATAACACCGTTGCGGATCCTGCTTCTGGAAGACGCAAGCGATGTCGCCGACGCCATTATCGCCAGCTTTGCGCGCCGCGGCGATGCCATGGATCACGCAACCACGGTGGCCGAAGCCAAGGACAGCATCGCGGTGCAGGATTACGATGTGGCGATCCTCGATATCGGCCTTCCCGATGGTGAAGGTACAGAGGTTCTGAAAGCCCTGCGCGCGGGCCACAAGGCGACGCAGGTGCTGATGCTGACCGCCCGGACCAAGATCGATGAACGTGTGTCGGCGCTCGACAGCGGCGCCGACGATTATCTGATCAAGCCCTTCGATCTGCGCGAACTGGAAGCACGGGTGCGGGCGCTGGCACGCCGCAACAGCGCGGAACGCGCAGGCATCATTGAATTCGGCGATATCGTCTTCGACCCGGCCGGCTGCACGGTCCGGATCGGCGGGCAGGACGTGTCGCTGACCCGGCGCGAATTCAGCCTGCTTGAGGTTCTTCTGGCCAATCGCGGCCGGGTGGTGCCGAAGGCGAAGATCTTCGAACGGATGTTTGCCTTCAACGACGAACCGGCGGGCATGAACGCGGTCGAAATCTATGTGGGCCGTCTGCGCCGGAAGCTGGAAGACAGCCATGTCGCTATCCGCACCCTGCGCGGGCTGGGATATCAGATCGTTGCCGAAGGCTAAGGCCCTGCCTGTCATATCCGGCTATTCGCTGAAGGCCCGGCTTGCGGCGGCGCTGGCCATTGTGTTCGCCATCGGCGGTGTGGCGGTGGCGGTGGCGGCACTCGCCTATGGCCGCAACGCGGCGCAACTGTCCTATGACCGGCTGCTGATCGGCGCGGCGAACCAAATCGCGCAGTCGGTTGAACTGCGCAAGGGCGCGGTGGTGGTCGATCTTCCGGTCTCGGCGTTTGAGCTTCTGTCGCTGGCCCCGGAAGACCGGGTGGTCTATGCGGTCTTCGATCCGCAAAATCGCCTGATCACGGGCTACGATACCGTGGCGCCGCCCGCGAGCCCTGCCCGGTTTTACAATGGCGTGTTCACGGGCGAGCCGATCCGGCTGGCGCAGGTCGCGCGCAATTTCGCGGAACGCGGGTTTTCGGGGCCCGTGACCGTCGTGGTCGGACAGACGACGCGCGCGCGTGCCGATCTTGCGGCTCAGATCACGCGCAACGCGCTGATCGCGGCGGGGCTTGCCGGGATCGCGATGATCGGGCTTTCGGTTTTTGCGGTCTGGTCTGCGCTGCGCCCGCTGGCGCGGATCGAACGGGATCTGGCGCAACGGTCGCCGCAGGATCTGACCCCAGTCGATGTCGCCATCCCGACCGAGATCGGCAGCCTGGTCGCGGCGCTGAACCGGTTCATGGGGCGGCTGGACCGGCAGATCGGTGTCATGCGCAATCTGATCGCCGACGCCTCCCACCAGTTGCGCACCCCCATCGCCGCGCTGCGCGCCCAGGCGGAGCTTGCCTTTGACGAACCCGATCCCGACCGGCTGCGCCGCATCGTGGGGCGGATCCACGCGCGGTCCCTGACGCTCAGCCGGTTGACCGATCAACTGCTGAACCACGCGCTGATCATCCACCGCGCCGATTCCGAACCCTTGCAGCCGGTCGACCTGCGCACCGTTGCCATCCGCGCCATCGACGAAACCGACCGCAGCCTGTTTGCGACCGATATCCGGCCGGGGCTCGATCTGCCGGAAAACCCGGTCTGGTGCGCGGGCGATGCGCTGTCGCTGGCCGAGGCCTGCAAAAATCTGCTGGGCAATGCCCTGCGCCACGGCACAGCGCCGGTGACGCTTGTGGTCACGCAAACCGGCAGCGAGGCACGGCTGGCTGTCCACGATGCCGGCCCGGGGCTGCGCGCCGACCAATGGGCCGATGCGGGCACCCGTTTTGCCCGGGATTCCGGCGTGTCCGCCGACAGCGCGGGCCTGGGGCTGGCCATCGTGCACGCGGTGGCAGTAGCGCATCACGGGGGCCTGAGCTTCGGGCACACCGATGCGCCCGCCGGGTTCGAAGCCGCGATTGTGCTGCCCTTGACCGAGGCCCCCAAACCATGACCGCGCCCGCCGGCCCGCGCCGGACCTTATGGAGCGTTCTGCTCTGTGCCTTGATCGGAGGCCCGCCCGCGCTGGCCGCCGATCCCGTGCCGGAAGCCGCGAAGCGCTTTGGCGTGCCGGAGGCTCCCCGCGCGCTCCTCGTTCGCGGGACCACCGATATCGCGCTCTTCCAGAATGTTCTGACCACCTTCGTCACCCGCCACGCCGACCTGCAGATCACCTATGAACAATGGGCCTCGAATGACCTTTACACTGTCTCCGCGGCGGAATGCGCCGCTGGCGGCGCGGCGGCGGATATGGTGATCAGCTCTGCGGTCGATCAGCAGGTCCGGCTGGTCAACGACGGATGCGCGCGCCCGCACCGGTCGCAACTGACCGACTGGCTTCCCGACGCCGCCAACTGGCGCAACGAATTGTTCGGCATCACCCGCGAACCGGCGGTGATGGTCTATAACCGCGATCTGGTGCCCGCGTCTGAGGCCCCCCGGTCGCGTTTCGACCTGATCGACCTGCTCAGGCCCGCCGACAGCCGCTATGCCGGGCGCGTGGCGACCTATGACATCGAAGCCTCGGGTCTGGGTTATCTGTTCGCCTTCATGGATTCCCAGCAGGCGACCACCTTCGGCAGCCTGATCGAAGCCTTCGACCGCGCGGGCGCCGTCGCGACCTGCTGTTCGGCCGAGATCATCGACGGCGTGGTCAGCGGCCGGTATCTGGTCGCCTATAATGTGCTTGGGTCCTATGCGCTGGCCCGCGCGACCGAGGCGCCCAATCTGGCCGTCGTCGCGCCCGAGGATTACACGCTTGTCCTGGCACGGGCGGCGCTGATCCCGCGAGGGGCACGAAATCCGCAGGCGGCGGGCGAATTTCTGGACTTCCTGCTGTCGGATGCGGGCCGCGCCGCGATGATCGAAGCCCGGCTGATCGTGGATCTTGCCGATGCCGATACCAGCGCGCTGCATTTTTCCGCCCCGACCGGGGCGGTGCTGCGCCAGATCCCGCTGTCACCGGTACTGCTGGTCGGGCTCGACCGGCAAAAGCGGGGCCTGTTTCTGGACCTGTGGCGCAACACCTTCGCCAACCGGTGACCGGCGGCACGATGGCCGCCGCCGGTCGTTTCCCAGACCGCGCGCCCCGGCTATCGCAGCAGGAACGCGACTGCGGCACCCACGGCCGCCAGGATCGCCGCAGCGGCGGTGATGTCGAGCCCATGCGGATGCAGATGCGCGCCGCCATGGGCCAGCGCCGGTGTCGCGGCGACGGACAGGACGGCTGGCACGAGATAGGATTTCATGCTTCGATCTCCTTTTTGCGTTGCAGAAGAAAGTCGCGAATATCGAGCGTCGATTTCTCGTCCATCGACACATAGATCAGCGACATGTTGGTACGCTCCCGGACCATCTCGCCCGGGAACGGCAGATAAGACAGCTCGCGCGACCCAAAGGACGGCGACGCCGTCCCCACCTGCCAGTCGGTTTTCAGCTCTACATCCACCAGCTTCAGGGACTTCGCCCCCGATGCCGCGGCCCGTTCGAACGGGACCCCGGCCAGCCTCAGATAGCTGGTCTTGTCCTTGGCCTGAAGAAAGCCGTCGATGAACTGGGCTGCCAACACCTGAAGATCCCCGGCGGCGTTGTCGTCATGCAGGTGGGAATGCAGATGATCGCCATGGGCGTGGTTATGCCCTGTCCCGTGCGGGGCGTGCGAATGATCATGGGGGTGCGCATGGTCATGTGGCATTGGACCACCGCTTTCCTTCGAATTCGCCATGGGCGATCGTCACCGGCTTGTCGATATGCTTTTTGTGGGCGCCCAGCTTGCCGTTGGACACCAGCGCCCCCAGCACATCCACGATCACCCGCGTGCCCAGCAGGGCGGTGATATCCGACGTGTCATAGGGCGGCGAGACCTCGACCAGTTCCAGCCCGCAGATGCCTTCGGCCGCCACCCCCGAGGCCAGCGCCAGCGCCTCGCGCGGAAGGAACCCGCCCGGTTCGGGCCAGCCGGTTCCGGGAACGAAGCCGCAATCTATGGAGTCGATATCGAAGGACATATAGACCATGTCGACCCCGTCCCACGCCATTTCCAGCGCCATTTCGATGGTCTTGTCGATGCCCATCTTTTCCATGTCGCCCATGGTGATGATGTTGGTCTGCCGCTCGCGCGCGACCTTGACCGCCTCGCGCGGGACCTGCCAGCCGCCGATCCCGATCTGCACCAGGTTCTTGGCCGGCACATTCGGCAGGTTGGTCGAATGGAACCACGGGGTGGTGTGCATCCGTTCGTCCAGATCCTTTTCCTGAATGTCCGCGTGGCGGTCGAAATGCACGATCCCGATCTTTTTCGACGTCACCTCGGCAATGCCGCGCACGCAGGGAAAGCCGATGGAATGATCTCCGCCGATCATGATCGGCAGCGACCCGGAGGACGCCACATGGCTGACCGCGCGGCTGATCTGGTCGAAGCTCTTTTCGATATTGGCTGGAATGGTGAAGACGTCGCCCGCGTCGCAAAGCGTCATCTGTTCGCGCAGGTCCACCCCGATTTCATAGTTGTAAGGCGTGTACAGCGCCGAGATCTTGCGCACCCCCTGCGGCCCGAAACGGGTGCCGGGCCGATAGGTGGTGCCCCCGTCGAAGGGAATGCCCAGCACGGTGGCGTCGTAATTGGCGACCTCCAGCACGTCTTCGGCATAGGGCGCCTTCAGGAAGGTGTTGATCCCGGCGAAATGCGGCAGCTCGCCCCGCGCGAAGGTCGGGATCGACTTGTCTTCGATGCTGTCGGCCCCGGTCAGACCCATGCGCAGGGCCCAGCGGCGCTCTTCGTCCCAGCGGCCTTCGGGCAGTTCGCCTTCCTTCATCATGGCTTTCCAGCCGCCCAGCTTTGTCAGATCCGGGTGATGCTGCCGGCGGTCGCGCGCCTGACATGCGGCGGCCATATCCGCCGGATGGTGCGAGCGGGTCGCCTTTGGTTCCGAAAACATCGCTGTCTCCTGTCTTCTCAACTGCCCTTTCGGGCGCTTTCCCGGGCCTTGGTTACGTCCGCGCGCGGAGCCCGGCGGCGCGCGCGGCGGTTCGTGTTCAGTCCGGCGCCGGTGCCGACAGCGACGGATAGCGGTCCAGAATATGCTGGAACGGAATGCCCCCGTCGCGCGCGTCGAAATCATAGGTGACCGTGGCCCCATAAGCCCCCGGATCGTGCGGATCCCAGCGGGGTTTGTCGAAGACCAGAACCCGGTCGCCCAGCTTGAAGCCTTCTTCCAGATCGTGGGTGACCATGAACACCGTCATGTTGGTTTCGGCCTTCAGTTCCATCAGGAAGGCATGCATCGAAATCCGCGTGCCGGGGTCGAGCGCGCCGAAAGGTTCGTCAAGCAGCAGGACACGCGGTTTCGCCGTCATCGCCTGACCGATGGCAAGCCGCTGCTGCATGCCCCCCGAAAGGCTGGCCGGATACTGATCGGCGACGTGGTTCAGCCCGATGCGCGCCAGCATCCGGTCGGCCCGTTCCAGCGCCGCCCGCCGGGCCGAGCCGCGCAGTTTGCCCGACAGCGTGGCGAACCCTTCGCCCGCCAGAATGTTCTGGCGCACCGACAGATGCGGGAAGACCGAATAGCGCTGGAACACCACCCCGCGTTCCAGCCCCGGTTCGACCGCGGGCGCGCCGCCGTCGATGGTGATTTCGCCGCGGCTGGGGGTCTCTTCAGCCAGCAGCATGCGCAGGAAGGTGGATTTTCCGCATCCCGACGCCCCGACGATCGAGATGAATTCGCCCTCATCCACCGACACGTTGACCCGTTCCAGGATCGGGCGGCCGTTATAGCTTTGAAATACGTTGCGGACGGAAACGAAGCTCATAGCCCGGCCTCCATCCATGGAAAGGCCCGCCGCGACAGGGTCTTCAGCGACCAGTCGATGAGGAAGGCCAGCAGCGTGATCCACATCACATAGGTCAGGATCACATCCATCGCCAGATAGCGGCGCACCAGGAAGATGCGGTAACCCAGCCCGACATTCGACGCCACCGCCTCGGCCGCGATCAGAAACAGCCAGGCGGAGCCCAGCGACAGGCGCACATTGGTGATCAGGCGCGGCAGGATCTGGGGCAGCGCGACGCGGGTCGCGATCACCCAGCTTGAGGCACCCAGCGTCTGCGCCTTGACGATCTGTTCATGGGGAATGTCCAGAACCCGCTGGGCCAGATCCCGGGTCATGAACGGGGTCACGCCGATGACGATCAGCACCACCTTCGACACCTCGCCCAACCCGAAGACGATGAACAGGATCGGCAGCAACGCCAGCGGCGGCACCATCGACAGCACCGCGACAAAGCCCGACAGAAGCGACCGGGCATAGGGCAGCAATCCGATGATCATCCCGATGATCAGCGACAGCGCCGCCGCGATGCCGACGCCGCCCAGCAGCCGCGCCAGCGACGCGAACGTGTCTTTCCAGAGCAGGATTTCACCCGTGCGCCGGTCACCTTGCGTGAACAGACGCACCGCCGTGTCGCCGATGGTCGATGGCGCCGGCAGCAGCTTGTCCGCCGGATTGGCCTCCAGACGAATGTCCGAGGCGATGCTGTAAAGGATCAGCGCCGCGATGAAGGGCAGTGCGGCCAATAACACGGCGGCGGGCCGCCCCGGGATACGATTGATAAGACGCATGGGCACAAACAGCAGACCCGGCCGGCGCCGGGCCTTGCCGCTCCTTAAAGAACGCCGTCGGCTGCCATCTGCATGAAGCTGGCATCGAAACGGAATTTGACGTTGTTCTGATCTCCGGTCACGGTCCCGTCGGGATAAGCGACGCCGACGAAATCGGGCGACGGCGCGCCTTCGCCCAGAATGCCCTTGTCGAACAGGAATTCGGCCACGGCGGTCATGGTGGCGGGCATCTCAGGCGACGACGCCTGTGCCACGGCGGATGCCGGATCAAAGAACATCTGCGTTGCCGCCAGCTGCGCCTTGTAGCCTGCCAGATCGGTGCCCGACGCTTCGGCCATGGCCGACAGCGCCGCTTCGTCGCCCGCCGCCATCAGACCCATCACCTCATACCACGCGCCTGCGACGGCCTTGCCGAAATCCGGGTTGTCGGCCAGCGTTTCCGTATTCACCACCATCAGGTCGAGGATTTCGCCCGGGATTTTCGAGCTGTCGAAAACATTCGTCGCATCGGGGTTGGAGCCGAGGATTTCGGACACCAGGGGGTTCCAGGTCACGACCGCTTCGACATCTGACGTCGCATAGGCCGCGATCATGTCGGCGTCCGACGTGTTGATGACGCTGGCCAGATCGGCCTCAGACAGCCCGACGCTGTCCAGCCCACGGGCCAGCAGGTAATGCGATACCGACAGCTCAACCAGGTTCACCGGCTTTCCGGCAAGGTCCGCCAGGCTGCCGTCACCCTTCAGGATCACCGCGTCATTGCCGTTGGAATAATCGCCGACGATCAACGCGGTGGTGTCCACGCCACCGCCCGCGGGAATGGACAGCGTATCCATATTGGTGGCCGACACGCCGTCGAATTCACCGGCGGTATATTGGTTGATCGATTCCACATAGTCGTTGATCTGCACGATATCGACGGTGATGCCGTACTTGTCAGCCCATTTGTCCATGATGCCGCTGTCTTCCAGATAGCCCCACGGCATCCAGCCCACATAGATCGACCATGCCAGTTTGAAGTCGGTCTTTTGCTCGGCCATGGCCGGGCCCAGCGATGCCGCCAATACCCCGAGCGAGAGCGCCGAAGCGGACAGAAGGTTCGATTTCGTCATGACATTCCCCGTTCAAGCGTCCCGCCTCTGTGACTGGTGGTAACGCCCCCGCCGGCGGAACAAAGACAAGAGGCGCGGGCATAACCTGCGCAGTAGTCTCCCGGGATTTTGGCCCGCCGTGTGCCCGCACGAAATTTGCCGCGCGGGTGGCGCTTCTTGGACCAGACCTGCCGCGATGGACAACGGAACCCTAAGCGCCCTGCCCGCTCAGTTAAGAGGAAAGGCGTGGCGCCGGGGAAACCTTGAACGGCATTTGCGCGCGAAGCGATGAAAATTGATTAATATCTGCGCATCAATTGGGGTGTCGCGCCTAGAACCTGAACGCAATACGTCCGCGCCGTGACGGGGCGCACACACTTCCCGATTGAAACGCGCGACGGATCGCTGCGATCCAGGGCGCCCTGTCAGTGCCGCCGATATCGATTCAGTCGTAGAACGGCGCCACCGCGACCCGCCGTCCGAGCGCGAGCGCATCAGAGACATGCACCATCGGGCGCAGATCCATGTCGATATCGCCACGGGCGATCAGCGCCGCCATCTTGGCGTAAAGCTGCGGGTATTCACCGCCCAGCGGGCCCAGGTCCGGCGTGGCGGCGTCTTCGGCCCCGTCCAGCAGCATCCGCGCGCCACCATCCAGAAGCGTCATGGTCCCGTCCTCCGTCACCGCCTCAATGGTCCAGATCTGGTCGCCGTCCTGCCGCCAGTCGAACACCGCTTCGATCTCGGCTCCGCCCGGATGGTGAAAGAACAGATCGGCGGCGATGGGGGTCTGGCGGTTCGCGGGCACCGACAGCGTTGCGCGGGTCAGATGAACCTCCACCGGCAGGATTTCGGTGAGGATCGACAGCGCGTTTATCCCGGGATCGAAGACGCCCATGCCGCCCGGCTGCCAGATCCAGTCCTGGTTCGGGTGCCAGCGCCGTACGTCTTCTTTCCACGTCACCGTCAGGCGCCGCAGGACCCTGTCAGCCAGCCATGCCTTCGCGGTAGCGACCCGGGGCGCCTCTCGCGAATGCCATGTCGCGTACAGCGACAGGCCGCGGCTTTCGGCCAGACCGATCAGCGCATGACATTCGGCCAGCGTCGCGCCCGGGGGCTTTTCCAGCATCACATGGCGCCCCGCCGCCAGCGCTCTTGCGGCGAAGCGGAAGCGCGGCACCGGGGGCAGGCACAGCGACACGGTGCCGATATCGCCGCGTTCCGCCAGAAACCGGTCGAAGTCGGCATAATTCTCGACACCGTCAACCGATCCGTGGCGCGAGACGGTGGCGGCCAGGCTCCAGACATCGGAACCGGCAATCGCGGGCACATGCTGGTCCAGCGCAATCTTTCCAATCCCGACAAGTGCGAGTTTCATCGATGCGCCCTTTCCGGTCTCTTCCCCGCTGGACCATATGAACACGGACAGTCGGCACCTGCCACATGCTGCGGGCGCCGCTTCGAAGATGTCGTCGATGAATATGAAAGATGGCTGGGGTGGTAGGATTCGAACCTACGATACACGGTACCAAAAACCGCTGCCTTACCACTTGGCTACACCCCAACGGTGGAGGCGGTATTACGGTGATGCCCCCAGCAGTGCAAGGGCATTTGTGCACTTTTTTTGCCCGGCAAAGGCTGCGGCAAAATCCATGCCGCAGCGCTTAACGAACCCGCCTCAAACGCGCAGGGGGTCGGCCTTGGCCAGTGCGTCAAAGGCCATCAGCGACCGCACCAAAGCGGGCATCTGATCCAGCGGAATCATGTTCGGACCGTCGGAGGGCGCCGTATCGGGGGCTTCGTGGGTTTCGATGAAGACCGCCGCGATGCCCAGCGACACGGCGGCGCGCGCCATGACCGGCGCGAATTCGCGCTGCCCGCCGGAGGATCCGCCCTGCCCGCCCGGCTGCTGCA
>JAGQRU010000193.1 GCA_020425105.1 Paracoccaceae bacterium | reverse complement strand
GATCTTGTTGCAGACATCGCCGCGGCGCGTGGTCCGGTCGGTGCCGACGATCACCATGTCCACCTGACCGTGCTGCATCAGATGGCCGCCGGCATTGTCCACCACATAGGTGTGCGAAATGCCGTGGCTGCCCAGTTCCCAGGACGTCAGCGCCCCCTGATTGCGCGGCCGGGTTTCATCGACCCACACATGGATCGGGATCCCGGCATCATGGGCCTGATACATCGGGCTTGTCGCGGTGCCCCAATCCACGGTGGCGATCCAGCCCGCGTTGCAATGGGTCAGCAGCCGCACCGGTTCGCCCGCGGGCTTTTTCGCCGCGATGTCGCGGATCAGCGTCAGCCCGTGTTCCCCGATGCGGCGGTTGATCTCCACATCCTCATCGGCGATGGCGTGGGCCAGCGCCAGCGCGGCGTCGGCGCGGGCAGCCGGGTCCAGCGGCCGCAGGGCATCGCGGCACCGGTTCAGCGCCCATCGCAGGTTGATCGCGGTGGGGCGCGTGTTGTGCAGATCCTCCCACGCCGCATTCAGATGCGCCTCCGACGGGTCCTGTGCCATAGCCAGCGCCATGCCATAAGCCGCCGTCGCGCCGATCAGCGGCGCGCCCCGCACGTGCATATCGCGGATCGCGGTCGTGTAGTCCTCAAGCGTATTCAGCTGCTGGATGCGGAAATCATAAGGCAGCCAGCGCTGGTCGATGATTTGCAGCGCGCCGCACCCGGCATCCCACCAGAGCGAGCGATAGGGGGTTCCGTTGACTTTCATGGGCTGTCTCCGTCTGACCCGTTCGCGCCGCAGTTCCTCCGGCGTCCTGGTTCCGATGTTCCCGAAATCGGGCGGGTGGGCAAGCACAACCGTCGGATGCGACGGTCAGGGGCGCAGAAAACCTGCTGCTGCCATGATACCGCGCTGCCGGGCGGCACGACGCCTTGCGCCTTGCGCCGCCGCAGCCCATGATCCCCCGGACTGCGGAAAAGAGTGCAATGACCGAACCAGCCATTTTCGTCGGCGGCGCCGGGGCCGATCACACCGCCCCCCAGAAGCTGTTGCTGAAGCTCGCCAACCGGCACGGGCTGATTGCCGGCGCCACGGGCACCGGCAAGACCGTGACCATGCAGGTGCTGGTCGAAGGCTTTTCCGATGCCGGGGTGCCGGTCTTTCTGGCCGATGTGAAGGGTGACGTGTCAGGGCTTTCCGTGGCCGGGCAGGTATCGGACCGGCTGGACGGGCGCGCGGTGCAGATCGGAATGGGGCCGGTGCCCTATCGGCCATGTCCGGTGGTCTTCTGGGACCTGTTCGGGGTTCAGGGCCACCCGGTGCGGACCACGATCACCGATATGGGGCCGCTGCTTCTGGCGCAGATGCTGGGCCTGACGGATGTGCAGGAAGGCGTGCTGCACATCGCCTTTCACGTCGCCGACGACGAAGGGCTGGCCCTGCTGGATCTGGACGATCTGCGCGCGGTGCTGCTGTGGATCGGCGAAAACAGCGATGCGGTGACCCGCAGCTATGGCAATGTGGCCAAGGCGTCCATCGGCGCCATTCAGCGCGCCCTGCTGATGCTGGAAACCGAAGGCGCGGCAGGGTTTCTGGGCGAACCGGCGCTGGCGCTGTCGGACATGATCGCCACCGATGCGCGCGGCGCGGGGCAGGTCAATGTGCTGATGGCCGACCGGCTGATCACCTCGCCCCGGCTTTATGCCATGTTCCTGCTGTGGCTGCTGTCGGAGCTGTTCGAGGACCTGCCCGAGATCGGCAATCCCGACAAGCCGGTGCTGGTCTTCTTCTTCGACGAGGC
>JAGQRU010000192.1 GCA_020425105.1 Paracoccaceae bacterium | reverse complement strand
CATCATCGCCGCCGCCAGATCGGTATCGAGTTTGCCGTAGATCGGCGCACCCAGCCCCGCCGGAACCCCCCGCGCAACCACTTCGATGATCGCGCCGACGCTTTCGCCGGATTTGCGCAGCCCGTCGAGATACTCCGCCCAGTCCTTTGCGGCCTGCGCATCCGGCACCCAGAACGGGTTGTTGTCGATCTCGTTCCAGTCAAAACGGTCCCGGTCGATCTGGTGTGGCCCCATCTGGGTCATGTAGCCGGTGATCCGCACGCCCGGCAGCATCGCCTTGATCGCCTCGCGTGCAAGGCTCCCTGCCGCCACCCGCGCAGCGGTTTCCCGCGCCGAGGACCGTCCGCCACCGCGATAGTCGCGGATGCCGTATTTCTGCCAGTAGGTGATGTCGGCATGGCCGGGCCGGAACTTCTGCGCGATATCGCCATAATCCTTCGACCGCTGGTCCGTGTTGCGGATCAGAAGCTGGATCGGCGTCCCGGTAGACACACCTTCGAACACGCCCGACAGGATTTCCACCGCGTCCGCCTCGCGCCGCTGGGTGGTGAATTTCGACGTTCCCGGTTTGCGTTTGTCGAGCCAGACCTGAAGATCCTCGGCCTGCACGGGGATGCCGGGCGGGCACCCGTCCAGCGTGGCGCCGAGCGCGGGGCCGTGGCTTTCCCCCCAGGTGGTGACGCGGAAAAGATGGCCGAAGCTGTTCATGGACATGGGGCGGGCTCCTTTGCGGAGCAGGTTTAGGCGGCGGGGCAGGCGGGCTCAAGGGGGCTTGCGCCACGACGCGCGTCAAACACTTAGCTTCATGCTTAAGTATTATGGGCGTGGCGCGCGCCGGATGATACTTAGGGATATGCTTAACCAAACCTCAGATGACCTGGATGGCACGCAGATGTCGCTGGACGCGGTCTTCGCCGCGCTGGCCCATCCGGTGCGGCGCGGCATGGTGGAACGGCTGACCCGCGCCCCGGCGACGGTGGGCGATCTGGCCGCGCCGCTGACCATGTCGCTGCCCTCGGTCGTGCAGCATCTGAAGATTCTTGAAGACAGCGGGCTGGTGCGGTCGGCGAAAACCGGCCGGGTCCGCACCTGCTATCTGGAGACGCGCGGATTGACAGGGCTGCAGCACTGGCTGGCGGCGCAGCGGGCCGAATGGGAAGCCCGGACCGACCGGCTGGAAGAATTTCTGCTGGACAAGGACGACACAGATGACGGACGGAGCACTTGATCTGAAAATTTCCCGCCACATGGCGGTGCCGCGGGTCAAGCTGTGGCAGGCCTGGAGCGATCCGGCGCTGCTGGTGCAATGGTGGTGCCCGAAGCCCTGGACCACGGAAGTGCGCGCCTTCGACCTGCGCCCGGGCGGCGCCTTTCATACGGTGATGCGCGGCCCCGACGGCGGGATCAGCGACAACCCGGGCGTGTTTCTGGAAGTGGTCCCGATGGAGCGGCTCGTCTCGACCTCGACGCTGACCGCAGGTTGGCGGCCGGCCACGCCGTGGATGCCGATGACGGCGATCATCGAAATGGCCGACGAAGACGGCGGCACCCGCTATGACGCCACGGTTCTGCACCCCGATGCGGACTCAGCAGCCCGCCACGCCGAGCTCGGGTTCTTCGATGGTTGGGGCACTTGCATGAACCAGCTTGAAGCGCTTGCGACTCGGCTGCCGGACTGAGCGAAGCCCGCAAACGAAAAGCGCGCCCCCGAGGGGACGCGCTTGAAAGGGATCTGGCAGGGCGATTATTCCGCCGCGTCGCCTTTGACCTTCTTCTTGACCGGCGCCCACAGACGCTTGTTGGTCAGATAGAGCAGAACCGTCAGCACGGTCAGGAACAGAACCGCCGTCAGGCCAGCTTCTTTGCGGGCCATCATCTTCGGTTCGGCGGCCCACATCAGGAAGGCGGCCACGTCCTGCGCCATGGATTCCACGTCATTGGGCGATCCGTCGGCGAATTCGACCAACTCGTCCGACAGCGGCGGGGTCATGGCGATCCAGCCGCCGGGGAAGGCGGTGTTTTCGTAGAAGACCGAACCCGCCTGTTCCTTTTCATGACCGGTATAGGAGATCAAGAGGTTGGCGATATATTCCGCCCCGCCGATGCCGTTGAACAGCTGGCTGAGACCGGTGCCGTAGGGCCCGTGGAACCCGGCGCGGGCCTTGGCCATCAGGCTCAGGTCCGGCGCGTTCGACAGCGACCCGTGGGGGAAGTGGTCGGTGGGCCGGCCCGGGCGGGTGTCTTCCAGTTCCGGATCGTAGATATCCCACTGGGCCGCATAGGCGCGCACCTGATCTTCCGGCAGAGCAGGGCCGCCCGCGTCACCCAGGGTGCGCAGCGGAACGAATTTCATCCCGTGGCACGCCGAACAGACTTCCGTATAGATCTGAAGACCGCGCTGAAGCTGGTGCTGATCGTAGGTGCCGAACGGCCCTTCGAACGAAAAGCCGAAATCGTGCAGCTTGTGAGTTTCACCACCCGCGGCCATCGCGCCGCTGGCTGTCACGGCCAGCACTGCGAGCGATGCGAGAATGCGTTTCTTGAACATCTGTCTTACGTCCTCTTACTCGGCCGGGGTGGCAGCTTTGTGCTTGCCGTAGTGGTCCTTGAAATCGGCTTCGATGGTGTCGACTTGCGGCAGCGGTTTTTCGATCACGCCCAGCAGCGGCAGGATGATCAGGAAATAGGCGAACCAGTAGGCAGCACCGATGAGCGAGATGTAGGGATAGATCCCTTCAGCCGGCATGGCGCCGCCCCACATCAGGACCATGAAGTCAATGCACAGCAGATAGAACCACCACTTGAACATCGGACGATAGCGGCCCGAGCGCACGGACGAGGTGTCGAGCCAGGGCGCGAGCGCCATCACCGCGATGGCGCCGAACATGGCGATCACGCCGAAGAACTTCGCGTCGATGATGCCGAAGGACAGGAAGCTGGCCAGCTGCACGACCCAGACTTCCGAGTCGAAGGCGCGCAGGATTGCGTAGAAGGGCAGGAAGTACCATTCGGGCACGA
>JAGQRU010000191.1 GCA_020425105.1 Paracoccaceae bacterium | reverse complement strand
GGCACGATCTTGTCGCAGACCCCCAGAAAGGCCGCCGCGTCAAAAGTGTTGTGCGACAGGGAAATACCCGCCGCCATGGCGATGACATCGCGGGAAAACAGCGACATCTCCATCCCCGGCTGTCCCTGGGTGACCCCGTCGCACATGGCGGGCACACCACCGGCGACCTGAGCGGTGCCGCCGGACTCCGCTGCGGCGGCACGGATCAGATCGGGATAGGTCTCAAATGGCTGATGCGCCGACAGCATGTCGTTATAGGCCGTCACAATCCCCAGATTGGGCAGACGTCCTTCGGCCAGCCGGTCCTTCTGATCGCCCATCGCGGCATAAGCATGCGCCTGGTTGCCGCACGACAGATGCGCCCGCGCAGGACCATTTTCCGCCGCGGCGCGCATGCGGTCCAGATAGGCGGACCGGGTTCCGGCGCTGCGCTCCCGGATCCGGTCGGTTACCTTGTCCACGGTGGCATTCAACGACATTGCATATTTCCTGTGTCCGAAGATTCCCTTTAGGGTCCCATAGTATGTTAGCGTTATCATTGCTAGGGGGAAAGGCCCTGTATCGGCCTCGGGGGGCTGACGAATTGCGTCGCAGGGCAAATTCGGTCAAGCACGGCCGACATCCACAGGCGGGATTCGGCGCATGACCACATCGACAACGCAGGCAGAGGCGCAGGTCCGGCTGCTTCCCAAGACCGATCCGCGGCCGCTGCGATGGGGCTTTCCCTGGGTCTATGACAACCAGATGGTCATGGACCGGCGGACCAAGGCTTTGGCCGCTGGCAGTCTTGCGGTGCTGGAAGACGGGGATCGAACGCCGGTGGCGCTGGTGGCGGTCAACCCGGGATCGAAGATTGCCGCGCGCGTGCTGGATGCCGACCCGGCAGCAAATATTGACACCGCATGGTTTGCGGCGCGCTTCGAACGGGCGCTGGCGCATCGCGCCCGGCTTTACTCCGAACCGTTCTATCGGCTGATTCACGCCGAAGCCGACGGGCTTCCCGGTGTGGTGATCGACCGTTTTGGCGATGTCGCGGTGGTTCAACCCAATGCGGCATGGGCTGACGCGCGGCTGCAGGATCTGGTGGATGCATTGCGGCAGGTGACAGGCGTCTCGACGGTGATCCGCAACGGCAGCGGGCGGGCGCGCAAGCTGGAGGGGCTGGAGGACGCCACCGATCTGCTTTGCGGCGCGCTGAACGGCGCGATTGCGGTGCCCATGAATGGCGCCGTTTACATGGCCGACGTGCTGGGAGGGCAGAAGACAGGGCTGTTTTTCGACCAGCGCGACAATCATGCTTTCGCCGCCCGGCTGGCCGGCGGCGGGCGCGTGCTGGATGTCTTTTCCCATGTGGGCGGGTTCGGGCTCGCCGCGCTTGCCGCCGGGGCCGACAGCGCGCTGGCGGTGGACGGGTCGCGCGCGGCGCTGGATCTGGCGGAAGCGGGCGCGCGCGCCGCAGGTCTGTCAGACCGGTTTGCAACCCGTCAGGGGGATGCCTTCGACACGCTGAGCGCGCTTGCCGCCGAGGGCGCGCAATTCGATCTGGTTGTCTGCGACCCTCCGGCCTTTGCCCCCAGCAAACAGACGCTGGAGGCCGGTCTGCGGGCCTATGAAAAAGTGGCGCGGCTCGGCGCCGGGCTGGTGGCGCCGGGGGGCTATCTGGCCCTGTGTTCCTGTTCGCATGCGGCGACCATGGAAAAATTCCGCGCCGCGAGCCTGCGCGGGGTCGGGCGGGCAGGGCGTGCGGGGCAGATCGTCCACACGGGCTTTGCCGCGCCGGACCATCCGATCCATCCGCAACTGGCCGAAAGCGGGTATCTTAAAGCGCTGTTTCTGCGGCTCGCGTGATGCGCCTGCTGATCGACGCCTGCGTTTTATATCCGACCGTGCCGCGTGAAATTCTGTTCGGGCTGGCCGCGCAAGGCCGGGCCGAACTGTTCTGGAGCCCGCGGATTTTGGAAGAATGGCGCCGTGCGGTTCTGCGCAACGCTCCTGACGACGGTGATCTGGTCGCGGCTGAAATCGCCGTGGCAAGGGCCCGGTTCCCGGGTGCCGAGGTCGCGCCGGACTCGGACGTTGAAGCGGATCTGCGTCTGCCGGATGCCAATGACGCCCATGTGCTGGCGGCGGCTTTGGCGGCGGGGGCAGATAGCGTGGTGACGTTCAATCTGAAAGACTTCCCCGGCCGCGTGCTGGCGCGTCACGGTGTGATGGTCCGCCATCCCGATGCGCTGCTGCTGGAAGCCTTTCACACGGCGCCGGACCTGATACGCGCAGTGACCGGCCCCATTCTGGCGCCGTTGCTGGCGCAGGGCGGCACCGATGCGCGCCGCCTGCTGAAACGTGCGCGCCTGCCGCGATTGGGCAAGGCGCTGAGCGCTTAGAACGGAATTTCGTCGTCGTCGATACCGCTGGATCCCGCGCCGCGACCGCCACCGAAACCGCCGCGCTCGCCACCGCCGCCACGGTCATCGTCATAGCCGCCGCCGTAGGATCCGCCGCCGCCGCCACCACCGCTGCCGCCTTCGCCGCGTCCGTCGAGCATCGTAAGCTCGCCCTTGAAGGGGCGCAGCACGATCTCGGTCGAATAGCGGTCGGCGCCCGACTGGTCCTGCCATTTGCGCGTCTCAAGCTGGCCTTCGATATAGACCTTCGATCCTTTGCGCAGATACTGCTCCGCCACCTTGGCCAACGGTTCGGAGAAGATCGCCACGCTGTGCCATTCGGTGCGCTCGCGGTTTTCGCCCGTATTGCGATCGCGCCAGCGTTCAGAGGTCGCGATGCGCAGGTTCACCACCTTGCCGCCGTTCTGAAAGGTGCGCACTTCGGGGTCGCGCCCCAGATTGCCCACCAGGATGACTTTGTTTACCGACCCTGCCATGTCCTCACCTTCTTCGAATCCTGTTCTGTCCGCTTTACCTTATGCATCCACGGCGCGAAACCGCCCGGGTAAGTCGTGCTTCAACGGCGCGCTGGCGCAACGGCCAAAAACCGGCTATGGACGGGTCGAGGCAGAACAGAGCGAACCATGCAAACGGGCACACTGACAGCGATCCTGATCAGCGCGGCGGTGGCGCTGCCTGTGTCGGCAGATACCGCATCGGTTTCCAGCAAGGCGCGCAGCACCATCTTTGAGTCTCAGGTCGATGTCCTGGACCGCAGGTCGGCGCGGCAATACGATTATTCCACCCGCCTGCAGCCGCAGACCGATTTTTCGGTCATGCCCTATCTGCCGAAGGCCGGCGATGCGCGCATGCGGCGGATCTATCAGCCGCTGGCCGAAGAAATGGCGCGCAAGCACCGGGTTCCGCAAAGTCTTTTCGTGCGGCTGGTACAGCAGGAAAGCAACTGGAACCCCAGGGCGCGGTCGCACAAGGGCGCCATCGGTCTGGCACAACTCATGCCGCAGACCGCCCGCACGCTGGGCGTCAATCCGCACGATCCGCGCGAAAACCTTGAAGGCGGCGCCCGCTATCTGCGTCAGCAATACGATGCGTTCGGGTCCTGGCAACTGGCGCTGGCCGCCTATAACGCTGGCCCCGGAGCGGTGCAGAAATACCGCGGGGTTCCGCCCTATCGCGAGACGCAGAATTACGTGCGCAAGATCCTGGGCCTTCCGGGCTAGGCGGCGGGTTTCAATACTCACAACCTTGTCGTGAATTTTGCGCCGGCTCGCGCCGCGATACGGAAAATTTCAAAAAAACAGCGTTCAGGACATTAATTTTTTTAAACGGCCCGCGCCGATTTTTCACGTTTAAGGTGAATTACGTGGGCGAAAAAGGAACAGTTTTACCGGCTCCGAGTTGATAAACACACCTTCTAGGTGTGAATTGTTCGCCTTGGTTGTGGCTGGATCTGTTAACCAAAACGATTGAACCCCAGGATTTTCCAGATATGTGATGGTATTAAGGAAGTGTTCCACATACTTGGAGTAGTTAAATATGCGAGCGACTTTTCTAGCGACGGCGGCTGCAGGGTGTTTTCTTGCCGTTTCTGCTGCAGCATCGACCCTGACACCGACGCCGACCGCGATGGTCAGCTATCTCGGCAACGGGTCGCAGTACAATGACAGCGCGACCAACGCCTTCGTCATCGATTTCATCGACAACTACACCCCGTTCGATTCCTCGACACTGGTTCAACTGGACCGGGTTAATTCTCCGAACCTGAACGAAGGCGGCATCTTGTCGGTCAGCTATACCGGCGGTGCGCCCAGCACCATGGGCAGCTGGACGTCGACCAGCGCGATTTCGATCGTGGCGTACAAGAACGGCGCAGGGTTTACGATGGCCTATTACAGCCCGTCGGTGACGTCGGCGACTTGGGATACCGGGCTGCTGGGACTGCTCGGGCCGCAAGGGCAGCCGCAAAATATCAGCCACATCACGGCTTATGGTGCGCAGAAAACCCCGACCGTTCCGCTGCCTGCAGCCGCGTGGATGCTGATCGCGGGTCTTGGGAGCTTGCTGGGGCTGCGCCGCTTCACCGCCTGAGCGCGAAGCTTGTGCTAAAATGTCAGAGCGGCCCGTCAGGGCCGCTCTTGTCGTTTGGATCGGCTCGCCGTTTGGATCAATCCATGGCTTTGAAGTTGAACTCGCCGCCGTCCTTGATGCCCGAGAACCAGCGCGCCGTGACGGTCTTGGTCTTGGTGTAGAAGCGGAATGCGTCGGGGCCATACTGGTTCAGGTCGCCGAAGGCCG
>JAGQRU010000190.1 GCA_020425105.1 Paracoccaceae bacterium | reverse complement strand
AAGACGCTCAAGCGCTTCAAGGACGAAGTGTCCGAAGTGCAGTCGGGTCAGGAATGCGGCATGGCATTCGAGAACTACGATGACATTCGTTCCGGCGATGTCATCGAGATCTTCGAACGCGAGGAAGTCGAACGCAAGCTCGACTGAGCCGCGACATCCCGCACGGCAAAAAGAAAGGGTGGCGAAAGCCACCCTATTTCTTTCCCAACAGTGTCTTTTTTAGGCCACCCGGACGGCCGCGGACCCCCGGTCCGCGGCACACGTCTGTCCGGTTCCTAGCGGTAGGAGTTGGGAAACACAGTATTAAACCGCTTGAGAGCCAACAGGCGTACCTTCAAAAACTCGTTGTCCCACCTGCACGGCAATCTTTCCGTTGGTGAGCGCTTGAACAAACGTACCCTGAACCGAGACACAAGTACCAATCATGATGGTTCTAAGCATTTGCATCATCCCCAAAGCAGTGCCTGATGGATTAAACATAGTTAATTAACCTTCACAAATCACTAACAAAAGCATCACGTTTTGCTAATATCTGCATAAATTGGCGGCAAATTGCTGATAAATTTTTGGCATATCGCACCTTATCTCCCTCATTCGGCGGTGCGGCAGGGCAAAGATCCCAAAATTCAGACCCAATCACGGATAACGGGAATCAAGGGCAAATCGGCGGCGGGCATCGGATAATCCCGCAGATGGGCCGGAAGAACCCATTTCAGCGCCTGCCCTTCGCGGGCAATTGGCTGGCCGGCCCATTTCCGGCAGATGAAAACCGGCATCAGCAGATGGAAATCGTCATAGCTGTGCGACGCGAAGGTCAGCGGCGCCAGGCAGCTCGACCACGTGTCGATGCCCAGTTCCTCGGCCAGTTCGCGGATCAGCGCGGCTTCGGGGGTCTCGCCGGGTTCGACCTTGCCACCCGGGAACTCCCACAACCCGGCCATGGACTTTCCCTCCGGGCGCTGCGCGAGCAGCACCCGACCGTCAGGATCCACAAGGACCACTGCTGACACCAGAACGGTTTTCACGACCGGTAGTCCGCGTTGATCGAGATATAGGCGTGGGTCAGATCGCAGGTCCAGATCACCGCTTCCCCGTCGCCGATCCCCATATCGACGCCGATCTCCAACCGGTCCCGCTTCATATAGGCGGCGCCGTCGGCCTCGCGATAGCTGGCGGCAACCCAACCCTTTTCGGCGACCAGGACGTCTCCGAACCGGATCGACAGACGGTCGCGGTCGGCGGCAACCCCCGCTTTGCCCACGGCCATGACGATGCGGCCCCAGTTGGGGTCTTCGCCGGCGATGGCCGTCTTGACCAGCGGGGAATTGGCGATGGCGCGTCCGGCAATGGCGGCCTCGGCATCGCTGGCCGCGCCGGTGACGCGGATTTCAACGAATTTGGTCGCGCCTTCGCCATCGCTGACCACTTGTTGCGCCAGATCGGTCATGATCGCCAGCAGCGCGTCGCTGAAGGCCTGATGCGCGGTACTGCCCGGCGTCAGAACGGGCCCCCGCTGGCCGGTGGCGGCCAGCAGCAGCGTGTCCGAGGTCGACGTGTCGCTATCCACCGTGATGCAGTTGAAGCTGCGGTCGGTATGGGCGGACAGCAGCGCCTGCAGGTCGGGTTGGGCAATGCGGGCGTCGGTGAAGATATAGACCAGCATCGTCGCCATGTCGGGGGCGATCATGCCGGATCCCTTGGCGATGCCCGCGATGGAGACCGGGCCGTCGCCGCCCAGATCCAGTTGCCTTCCGGCGCCTTTGGGAAACGTGTCGGTGGTCATTATGGCGCGCGCCGCCGTCGCGAACGCGCCTTCCGCAAGGGTGCCGCTCAGACCGTCGAGAACCGCCACGATACGGTCATGGGGCAGCGGCTCGCCGATCACACCGGTGGACGAGGAAAAGACCCGGGTGTCTGGAAGGTCCAGAACCTGCGCCACGGCGCCCGTGACCGCGGCCACCGACGCACGGCCGTTGTCGCCGGTGAAGGCGTTGGCATTGCCGGAATTGACGATGATCGCCGCGCCGGCCTGCGACGGCGGCAGGGCAAGCTTTTCCTCGCAATCCAGAACCGGCGCCGCGCGGGTGGCGGAGCGGGTCGTGACCCCGGCCATGGCGGTGCCGGGGGCGCAGAGCGCCAGCATCACGTCGGTGCGGCCCTTGTAGCGCACGCCTGCGGATGCCGCGCCCAGACGGACGCCGGCGACGACCGGCAGATCGGGAAAACCGCTCGCCGGGGCCAGCGGCGACACGGCGGGGTGGGACGGGGCAGGCGCGGCTTTTGCCCGCAGCTTCTTTTTTGCCCGGGCAAGTTCCCGCCGCAGGCGCCGGTCTTTACGCAGCGTCGACGCCATGGATCAGTTTTCCAGCAAAGACGGGTCGCTGAGGAACCCGAGGTCGACCGCATCCTTGCCGGTTTCAGAGATCTTGGCCGCGCCGCGCAGTTCGGTCAGCTTGGCTTCGATGGCCGCTTCCTGAATTTCGCCGGCCAGATCGGCCCGGACTTCATCCAGCGCCGGAGCGGCCTGATCGCGGATTTCATAAAGCTTGATCACGTGCCAGCCGAACTGGGTCTGCACCGGGCCCGAGATCGCACCGGGTTCCAGCGCGACGACGGCCTCTTCGAACGGCGCCACCATGGTGCCTTGACCGAACCAGCCCAGATCGCCGCCACTGGGGCCCGACGGGCCGGTGGACCGCTCGCGCGCCAAAGCGGCAAAATCCGCCCCGGCTTCAAGCTCTTCCACGATCTTGGCGGCGTCTTCCTCGGTCTCGACCAGAATGTGAGCCGCGTGATATTCCGGCGCCGGGGCCACATCGCCGAAGCGCGCTTCGTACGCCGCCTGAAGACCGTCTTCCGAAACGGCGCCTTCCGCCAGCCGCGACATGGCCACGTTCGCACGCAGGGCGCGGGCTTCGTTTTCCAGCGCCAGGTCGGCGGCCTTGCCCATGTCGGTGACGGTGCTGCCGAGCAGGATCTGGCTGATCGCCTGCTGCAGCAGACCGTCATACAGCGCGTCGTTGGGCAGGGTTTGGTATTGCTGCGGCAGCGCGCCCCGCATCAGCAAAAGGTGACCGGCGGTGATTTTGACTCCGTTCACCTCGGCCAGCACCGTGTCGGCGGTGACGGCATCCGAGGCGGCAGCGCCTTGCAGGCTTGCAGCCAGCACGATCGGCGCCAGCCAGCGGGGGGAGTTCAACAGCATGGGTCATCCTTCGGATTGGGCCGCGTGGGCCACGTTGACACTGGGTATACCGCCCCTTACATCGCGAGTGATCAGCAAGGCGGGGTCGCCTGACCGTCGTTGTAGGATGTGGTGCGAGAGTGGGCAACCCGGCGCGCATATGCCGGATCGGGACAGGCGAGGGAAGCGGAGAAGTTATCTAGTGCTGGGCATCGGAACACTCGCGAAGAAAGTTTTTGGGACGCCGAACGACCGTCTGGTCAAATCGGTGCGCCCGCTGGTTCAGAAGATCAACGATCTGGAGCCAGAGTTCGAAGCGCTGGACGATGCCGGGATCAAAGCGCGGACCGCGGAACTGCAGCAGCGCGCCCGCGCGGGCGAAGATCTGGACAAGCTGCTGCCGGAAGCCTTCGCCAATTGCCGTGAAGCCGCCCGCCGGGCGTTGGGTCTGCGGGCCTTCGACATGCAGCTTGTCGGCGGAATTTTTCTTCACCGGGGCAACATCGCCGAAATGAAGACCGGTGAGGGCAAGACGCTGGT
>JAGQRU010000189.1 GCA_020425105.1 Paracoccaceae bacterium | reverse complement strand
GACCGCGTCGTGCCGATGCTGCCGGACCGCCTGTCGGGCGATCTGTGTTCGCTGCATGAAGGCGTGCCGCGTCCTTGTATCGCGCTGCGTATGCGTCTGGATGCGGATGGCAACAAGCTCGACCACCGGTTTTGCCGGGCGATGATGCGGTCCGCCGCGTCGCTGACCTATGGCGAGGTGCAGGCGGCGATGGACGGCGCCCCGTCGGATCGCTGCGGCCCGCTTGTACCGACCGTGATCCGCCCGCTTTACGCGGCCTATGCCGTTGCGCGCAAAGCCCGCGAGCGCCGGGAGCCGCTGGAGCTGGACCTGCCCGAGCGGCGCATCGAGCTGAGCGATGCGGGCAAGGTCACGTCGGTGGCCTTCCGTGACCGGCTGGATGCGCACCGGCTGATCGAGGAATTCATGATCCTCGCCAATGTCTGCGCCGCGGAAACGCTGGTCGCCAAACGCCGGCCGCTGCTGTTTCGGGTGCATGAAGAACCCAGCCCCGAAAAGCTGGAGGCGCTGCGTGAAACCGTGCAGGCGGCCGGTCTGGTTCTGGCCAAGGGGCAGGTATTGCAGACACGGCACCTGAACCGGCTTCTGGAACAGGCCGCCGGGACGGACGATGCCGAACTGATCAACATCACCACGCTGCGGTCGATGACCCAGGCCTATTACAGCCCGGAAAATTTCGGCCATTTCGGTCTGGCTCTGCAGAAATACGCGCATTTTACATCGCCGATCCGGCGCTATGCCGACCTGATCGTCCATCGCGGCCTGATCGCCGCGCATGGATGGGGCGACGATGGCCTGACCCCCGAGGACGAAGAGCGGCTTGACGATACGGCCAAGCATATCTCGGACACGGAACGGCGGTCGATGCTGGCAGAACGCGACACCACCGACCGCTATCTGGCGGCCTATCTGGCGGAACGGGTCGGGGATGAGCTAGAGGGGCGCATTTCCGGCGTGGCGCGGTTCGGGGTGTTCGTGAAGCTGGACGACAGTGGCGCCGACGGCTTGGTGCCGGTGCGCACGCTTGGCGCGGAGTTCTTTCATTTCGATGCCGACAGCCAGACGCTGATGGGCGCCGAAAGCGGGCGGGTGCTGGGCCTGGGTCAGCGCGTGACCGTCCGCCTGCGCGAAGCTGAACCGGTAACCGGCGGCATTGGGTTGGAATTGCTGGAGGTGGATGGCCAGACCATGGCCCGCGGGCCTCGCGCCGTGCGCGGAAAACCGTCCTATCGCAAGCTGGCGCGTAACAAGGCAAAGACGGCAAAGACCAAGAGAAAGGTCGCAAGAACCCGCCGCTAATCCCTTTGATGCTTCTACAATTTGCGGTAACCTGAACTCAAAAAACAATATCGAGGGTTTCGAACAGGGGTATCCCATGAAACGTTTCAGGCATCTATCCACCGCAATTCTTTGTGCTTTTTCGCTTCCTGCTGCCGCTGAGACAGCGATTGTATCGCAAGGAGTGGCCTTTTCCCCCCGCCCGGCATTGCGCCCGGCCGAACCGCCGCTCATCCCGGCGGCGGTCAGCAATCTTGGCTTTGAACGCTGGCTGACCGGTTTTCGCGCGCGGGCAAAGGCGCAGGGAATTTCCGACCAGACGCTGAACGCGGCTCTGTCGGGCATCGAATACAATACCAACGTGATCTCGCGCGACCGCAACCAGTCTGAGTTCACCAAGACGCTGTGGGAATACCTCGACAGCGCTGTGTCGGAAACGCGGATCCGCAATGGCAAGGCGGCGATGCGCGAACACAGCAAGTTGCTGGCGCAGATCGAAAACACCTATGGGGTGGACGCCGAAGTCGTGGTCGCCATCTGGGGTCTGGAAAGCGCTTATGGCGAATATCGGGGCACCACCCCGTTGATCGAGGCCCTGGCGACCCTGGCCTATGACGGGCGCCGCGGGCGGTTTTTCGAACAGCAGCTGATCGCGGCGCTGAAGATTGTGCAGGCCGGGGACGTCGCGCCGCGCGACATGACCGGAAGCTGGGCCGGGGCNNGCGATGGGCCATACCCAGTTCATTCCCACATCCTATCTGGCTTATGCGGTGGATTTCACCGGCGACGGCAAGCGCGATATCTGGTCGGACAACCCGGCCGACGCGCTGGCCTCGACCGCGGCCTATCTGGCGCGGTTCGGTTGGGCGAAGGGGCAACCCTGGGGCGTCGAAGTAAGCTTGCCGCGCGGGTTCAACTACGGTCTTGCCGGTCATGGCGTGTCGAAGTCGGTCAATGACTGGGCCGCATTGGGTGTGCGCGGTGTCACGGGCGGCGGCATTCCCAACGCCGGGCGCGCGTCCATCCTGCTGCCCGCCGGTGCGCGGGGTCCGGCCTTCATGATTTTCAAGAACTTCAACGTGATCGAACGCTATAACGCCGCCGACAGCTATGTGATTGCGGTCGGGCATCTGAGCGACCGGATCAAGGGCAAGCCGGATTTCGTTGCCTCATGGCCGCGTGACGACCGTGCGCTGCGCTATTCCGAACGGAAGGAACTTCAGAAGCGGCTGACCGCCAAGGGGTATTCCACCGGTGGCGTGGATGGAAAGATCGGGCCGAACACGATCAAGGCGATCCGCCGGTATCAGAACGCGGCGGGGTTGGTGCCCGATGGCTATGCGTCGATGGAGTTGCTGAAGCATCTGCGCTAACGCGCGCGAAGGCGAAGGTCTGCCGCCGCATCAGCGGCCCAGCAGACCTTCGGCCCGAAAGCTCAGCTCGCGCGATTTTCCGATGATCACGTGATCATGCAGGGTCAGCCCCAACACAGTGGCGGCATGATCGATGCGTTCGGTCATGCTGATATCCGCGTCCGACGGGGTCGGGTCGCCCGACGGGTGGTTGTGCACCAGGATCAGCGCCGACGCGTTCAGGTGCAGGGCCCGCTTCATCACCTCGCGCGGATAGACGGGCACGTGGTCGACCGTGCCGCGCGCCTGTTCCTCATCCGCGATCAGGACATTCTTGCGATCCAGATACAGGACCCGGAATTGTTCGATCTGACCGTGGGACATGCTGGTGTGGCAATAGTCCATCAAGGCGTCCCAGCTTGACAGAACTTCCCGCTGCAGCACCTTCGACCGGGCCATACGTTCAGCGACTTCGCGGGCCAGGGCAAATTCCACCACCACGGTGTCGCCGACCCCTTTGATTTCGCACAGCCGTTCCGGCGGCGCGGCAATCACATGGGTCAGGTCGCCGAAGGCTTTCAGCAGGTCATGCGCGATGGGTTTGACGTCGATCCGCGGCAATGCGCGAAACAGCAGCATTTCCAGAACTTCGTAATCGGGCATGGCTTTGGGCCCGCCTTCCAGAAACCGTGTGCGCAGCCTTTGCCGGTGGTCGCGGATATAGGAAGGCTGCGGGCCGCGCGGGATCGGCTCGGCCACCGGGGCGGCGTCGCCCAAAGGCAGGAAAGGTTCGCGAAAGACGTCTTGGTTTGCCATGGCGCGACCTTCGCGCCGATGGCTAAACTTTTCATTAATTCAGAGCGATCAGCTCTTCATATTGTCCCAGAAGCCCTTCACTTTGTTGAAGAAGCTGTGGGCTTCGGGGTGGTTGTCCTCGGACAGATCCTCGAACTCGCGCAGCAGGGATTTCTGCTTGCTGGTCAGGTTGACCGGCGTTTCCACCGCCATTTCGATGAACATGTCCCCATGCCCGCCGCCACGCAGCGCGGGCATGCCCTTGCTGCGCAGACGCATCTGACGGCCCGACTGGCTGCCCGCGGGGACCTTCACCCGGCTGCGGCCGCCATCGATGGTGGGAACTTCCACATCGCCGCCAAGGGCTGCGGTCACCATGGGGACGGGAACGCGGCAAAACAGATTGACGCCGTCACGCTGGAACAGATTGTGGTCGGACACTTCGATGAAGATATAGAGATCCCCGGTCGGCCCGCCGCGCATGCCTGCCTCGCCCTCGCCCGCCAGCCGGATCCGGGTGCCGGTTTCGACGCCGGGCGGAATATTCACCGACAGCGCGCGTTCCTTTTCGACCCGGCCCTGACCGTGGCAGGCGGGACAGGGGTTCTTGATGATCTGTCCCAGACCTGAACAGGTCGGGCACGAGCGTTCGACGGTGAAGAAACCCTGCTGCGCGCGGACCTTGCCCANNCATGCCCGAACAGGTGGGGCAGGTGACAGGTTCCGATCCGCCCTCCGCGCCCGTGCCGCTGCAGGATGCGCAGCCGATGGCGGTGGGCACGTTGATGGTCTTCTGCATCCCGCGATAGGCATCTTCCAGAGAGATCCGCAGATTGTACCGCAGGTCCGCCCCGCGCGCGGCGCGCTGACGGCCGCCGCCGGTCCCCCCGCGGCCCCCCATGAAATCGCCGAACAGATCGTCGAACACGTCCGAAAACGCCGATGCAAAATCCCCGTGCCCGGCAGGTCCGCCGCCCGGGCGCCGGCCACCGCCCATGCCGCCGTCGAAGGCTGCATGTCCGAACCGGTCATAGGCGGCCTTCTTTTCGCCGTCCTTCAGGACCTCGTAAGCCTCGTTGGCTTCCTTGAACTTGCTTTCCGCGTCCGGGTTGTCGGAATTGCGGTCCGGGTGAAATTCCTTGGCCTTCTGGCGATAGGCGCGCTTGATTTCATCCGCCGACGCGCCGCGGGCGACACCAAGAACGTCATAGTAGTCGCGTTTAGCCATTGGCGATCATTCCCTTTGCAAACGCGCAACCGGCCCCGCCAAAGGCGGGACCGGCCAGCGCAACACACTGCGCTTAGCGTTTGTTGTCGCCAAGATCCTCGAAATCGGCATCGACGATGTCATCGTCCACACCCGACGGTTCATCCGCGCCGTCACGCGCGGCTTCGCCGGCCTCTTCCTGCTGGGCTTTGTAGATCGCCTCACCCAGCTTCATGGAGGCCTCCATCACGTTCTGAACGCCGGATTTGATCTTGCCAGCGTCGTTGCCTTCCAGGTTTTCTTCCAGCGCGCCGATGGCCAGTTCGATGGCTTCGACCGTGGTCGGATCCACCTTGTCGCCGTGTTCTTCCAGCGACTTCTTGGTCGAATGGATCAGGCTTTCGGCCTGGTTCTTGGCTTCCACCAGCTCCTTGCGCTCTTTATCCGCTTCGGCATTGGCTTCCGCGTCGCGCACCATCTGGTCGATCTCGTCATCCGACAAGCCGCCCGAGGCCTGAATGGTGATCTTCTGTTCCTTGCCGGTGCCCTTGTCCTTGGCCGAAACCGCCACGATGCCGTCGGCATTGATGTCGAAGGTCACTTCGATCTGC
>JAGQRU010000188.1 GCA_020425105.1 Paracoccaceae bacterium | reverse complement strand
AACCCGTCGCAGGTGGCGCAGGCCGACACGCCGAACCCCTTGAACTTCTCTTCGCTCGGCAGACCCAGCCAGCGGGCCTGCGCACCGGTGGCGAGGATCAGCGCATCGGCGGTATAAGTGGTGCCGCTGTCGCCCACCGCTGTGAAAGGACGTTTCGACAGATCGACCGAGGTGATCAGGTCGGACACGATCTCTGCACCGGTTTCACGGGCGTGGGCTTCCATCTTCACCATCAGATCGGGTCCCATGATGGTGGATTCCCCGGGCCAGTTTTCCACATCGGTCGTGATCGTCAGCTGTCCGCCCGGCTGCATGCCCTGCACCAGCACCGGTTCCAGCATCGCACGCGACGCATAGACCGCCGCCGTATACCCTGCCGGCCCCGATCCGATGATCAATACCCTGGTGTGCCTGGTCTCTGACATGATCCGCCCTCATCTTGCTGCCGCAGCAGCATATAGGGGGGCGGCGCGCCGTAAGGAAGCCCCCAGAACGGTTCCCGCCGGCAACGCGGGTTTTTGGATTTTCACGAAATATCGTTGCGCTCTGGCGAAATATTATTGCGCGCCATTCCCCAAACGACTAGGTTCTGCGCAGTAAGGGAGTGTTGGCATGGCCGCGTCGAAACTTGATCCAATCGATCGCAAGATCCTTGCTGAATTGCAGGCCGATGGCCGCATGACCAACGTCGAATTGGCCAAGCGCGTGGGGATTTCCGCTCCCCCCTGTCTGCGCCGCATGCGCACGCTGGAAGAGGCGGGTTATATCAAGGGCTATCATGCGCAGGTGGACGGGCGCGAACTGGGGTTCGAGGTTCAGGTCTTCGCCCTTGTCGGTCTGCACACCCAGGCGGAATCCGATCTGTCCGCGTTCGAGGACCGCTGCCGGTCGTGGCCGCTGGTTCGCGAATGCCACATGCTGAACGGCGAAGTCGATTTCATCCTGAAATGCGTGGCCCCGGATCTGAGCACCTTTCAGTCCTTCCTGACCGGGGAACTGACCGCCGCCGACAATGTGGCCAGCGTGAAGACGTCTCTGGTCATCCGCGCCGCCAAGGAAGATCCCGGCGTCCCGTTCGAGGTTCTGGAAAGCCGCCTGAGCCGCAGCGCCTGACACCGCTGACGGCCCTGGCGGGGAACCCGAAGCCGCCCGGCGAACCGGACGGCTTAGCACCAAAACACTGGTACGAAAAATGGGTACTCGTTACGCGGGTAAACGACCCGAACTGGTACGGTGAACAAAAACCACTTGCACCCGAACATGTCCCGAACACGAGGGACACTCGTTAACTCACCTCTGTCTCAGTTATAGAGCGTCTGTAACAGCCGTTCGACAAATTCTGCAACGCGGCATTTATTTCGCTGCAGCTGAACGGTCAAAGCCTGATTGTTGAGATCAATCGACCGTAATCTGCCTGTTTTTCGTGCACACTTCGCCTGTAGGAATAGAACAGCGCGGGATTTGAATAGGTGCAGTGCCGCAACCATTCCGCGTGTCCGATCCCCGATTCCCGAAGCCGGTGCAATTCATAGCCCGGAAGGTCGAACATCAGCCGGTCGCCCTGACCGTTGGCGAAGAACCGGCTGTTGTTCATGTCCTCGGCCATGAAGTCGTCGAAAAATTCGGGTCCGACCTCATAGGCGCGCTGGCTGATCGTCGGCCCGATCACGGCGACGATATTGGCGCGCTCGGCGCCCAGCCCGACCATGGCATCGACGGTGGCGTCCAGAATACCCGATATTGCGCCCCGCCATCCGGCATGGGCCGCCCCGACCACGCCCGCGCTGTGATCGGCGAACAGCACCGGCGCGCAATCGGCGGTCAGGATCGACAGCAACGTGCCCGGCGTGGCGGTGACCAGGGCGTCGGCTTCCGCCGGGGGATGCGTGGCGGCGCCGTCGGCCACCACAACATTTGCCGAATGGGTCTGATTGACCCGCCACATCTGGCTGGGCATGGCGTCCATGGCCCGCGCGACACGGGCGCGATTGATCTCCACCGCATTCGCCTGATCGGACGACCCGAGCCCGCAATTCAACCCGTCGAACACACCGCTGGAAGCTCCGCCGCGGCGCGTGAAGAAGCCGTGGCGCAACGGGGCCAGCGCGTCGGCGGTGATGATTTCAAGCGTCATTGTGTCAGCCCGGGGAACGGCGCCGCCGCCTGGGGCAGCAAGGCAAGGCACTTGAATAGTGACCCCATTTCATCGGGATGGGTCAAGCGCCGATGTGCCGCGATATGGCTTTCCAGCGCCGCCCCTGTCAGCCGGGCGGCCAGCGCCTGGGCACGCGGCGTAATTCCCAGCCTTTCCAGAAACACACCCTGCGGCACCAGAGGGCTCGCTTGCAGACCCGGCACGGTCCGTGCGACCGCCGCCAGAGGTTCGAAATCCACATGCGCTGTCAGGTCGGCGTCGCCCGGGTCGGTCAGCGGCGGCACAGGTGCATGATTTTTAATCGCCTGCAGCGTGTCCCCGCGCGAATGCCACCCGCCATAGTCGATCACCAGCAGCGCTCCGCCCCGGACAACCCTCCGGGCGAGCGTTTCGGCAATGGGTCCCGCAGCCGGGCAGATCTCGACCAGATCGCCGTCTTCGGTGTCGGCCAGACGGTGCGCCAAGACACCGACCGGCGCCGGATCCGACAGGCCGAAGGTCAGCGCGCCATCGCGCACACCCACCATGCGTTCACGCCATGCGCCCCCCGCCCGCTGAAACTGGCGGATCGGCAGGGCGTCGAAAAATTCGTTGGCCACGATCAGGCTCGGCAGGTCGGGCAGGGTTTCGGCGGTGTCGTGCCAGTCCGGCCGTGTGGGCGCGACCGTTTCGGCCTGAACCCGCCGCAAGGTGGCCGAGGCCTCGACCAGATGCACCTGAACCGCGGCGTGAAACCCGGGCACGGCGCGCGTCGCCCGCAGGATATCCGCCATCAGCGTCCCGCGACCGGGGCCCAGCTCCACCAGCGCGACCGGCGACGGCGCCCCCTGATCGAGCCAGACCTGCGCCAGCGCGAGCCCGATCAGTTCGCCAAACATCTGGCTGATTTCCGGCGCCGTGGTGAAATCCCCCCCCTGCCCGAACGGATCGCGGGTGGCGTAATAGCCATGTTCGGGATGCAGCAGGCATTCGGCCATCGTCTCGGCCACCGTCATCGGACCGGCCGCGGCGATCCGGTCGGTCAGGATCCGTGCCAGCGGGGTCACGCGCGGTGCCGCCCGCGCTCGGCGATCAGCAGAACCGCCAGCCCCGCCGCCACCATGGGCAGCGACAGCACCTGCCCCATGGTCAGACCGAACTCTCCCAGACGGATCACATGCCCCCAGGGATTGTCCGGCGTGATGAATTGCGCGTCGGCCTGACGAAACAGCTCCACCGTCAGCCGGGACAGCCCGTAGCCCAGGAAGAACAGCCCGGCGATCCGGCCCGGAACCTTCAGCGCGCCCCCGGCAAATGCCAGGCTCAGCAGGACCGCGCCCAGCACGAGCCCCTCGAGCCCCGCTTCGTAAAGCTGCGACGGATGGCGCGCGCAGGGCACCGGCCAGCCCGCCGGACAGGTCTGCGCGGCGGCACCGGGAAAGATCACGCCCCAGGGCAGATCCGTCGGCCGGCCCCAAAGCTCTGCGTTGATGAAATTGGCGATGCGGCCCAGAAACAGCCCCACCGGCGCCGCCAGCGCCAGCATGTCCGCCACGGACAGCGGTGCCAGCTTGTGGCGCCAGCAAAACAGCGCCGCGGCGATGATGACCCCGGCAAGCCCGCCGTGAAAGGCCATGCCGCCCTGCCAGATCTTCAGAATATCCGCCGGATTGGCGGCGTAATATGCCGGCTGGTAAAACAGCACAAAGCCCAGCCGCCCGCCCAGAACGACCCCCAGAATGACCCAGGTCAGCAGGGATTCCGCCTGCGCGGCGGTCATCGGCGCCCGCCCGTCCAGCCACAGCCCGGGCCGCGCCAGCGCGCGGCGCACCAGCCAAAGACCGATCAGAAGCCCGGCAATATAGGCGAGCGCATACCACCGCAGCGCAAAGCTGATCCCCCCGATCTGGAGCGAAAACAGCTCGGGGCTGAGCGGCGGAAAGGGCAGCGCATAGGTCATGCCCGGCACATGAAAGGGGGCGCGGCGGAAGTCAACCTTGAGCTTCGGCGGATACGGCTCCATATGTGGATGACCCAAGGAACGGAGCCTCCGATGCAAACCCAGAACAAGATTTTCGACGACCTGTCGCAGCTGATGACCAACGCGCTCGGCGTGGCTCAGGGCGCGAAGGAAGAAGCCGAAACCGCGCTGAAGGGTATGCTGGACCGGTGGCTGGCCGACCGCGATTTCGTCACCCGCGAAGAATTCGATGCGGTGCGCGCCATGGCCCAGAAAGCGCGCGAGGAAAACGACGCACTGAAGGCCCGGCTGGATGCGCTGGAAAACACCGGCGGCTAACACCGTTATTCGGCGGTCTGAGAAACACAGTTGCTGAACAGCCGCGCGGTCGAAACCTGTCTGGCGACGGTTTGAACGTTCTGACATTGGCAAGGCGCAGATCGAGAGCTTGTATGAGCAACGTCTCGCCGCCGTGTCATGCCCCCCCGACAGGTGTTAGCGCGCCCGGGGCCTTCCGGGCTTCTCACCAAGTTTCAGGTATGGGGCCGGCGTCCCCTGCGCTGCACCGCTCGCAGATCCGGCGACCCGGCCAACGCTTAGCCTCTCACAACTCAAACTCCGTCCGTCCCTGTGCCTCCCGCAGCAGCGCGTCGCGGCGTTTGGCGCGGTATTCCTCGACCATGCGGTCGGACAGGTTCAGGTCGGCGATCTTCATCTGGGCATAGGCCATCAGCACCCGGTTGATGCGCCCCTGATACCCGGTGCCCATGGCGCGGAAGAACTTCGCCACCGACTTGTCCAGATACAGCGTCACCTTCTCCTTCGGCTCCCAGACATCCACGTCCTGTTCCAGATGGTCCCAGGCTTCGGGCACGTGGTCGCGCAGATTGGCCAGCCCGTCGGCGCCCAGATACTCCTCCTCATAGGCGTAGCGCGCCAGCCGTTCCAGCGCCAGCCGCGCCGACCGGCTGCGGCCTGTCACGGGGGGCTGGCGGTGGGCGGCCTGTTTGGGCACGGGCATGGGCGGTCCTTTCCGGGGCGGTGCGTCCGGCCATCCTGCGCCGGCGGCATTAACACTGCATTAGGACACCGTGCGCAGGGCACCGACGCGATACCGACGTCATACCGACGCGCGTCGGTACGCCTCCGGCGGCGCCCCCGGACCCGCAGAATCCCTTGCGGCGCGGCCCCGGACCTGTCATATGCGGACCGCTACGTTATCCCATCTCGACCTCTGTCTCCGTCACCGGCGCTCAGTTCTTCGATACGGACCGACCGCGCCGGGCCATCGCATCTTGTGGGTGGCAACAAAACAGGAGACCACGGATATGGCCAAAGGCACCGTGAAATGGTTCAAC
>JAGQRU010000187.1 GCA_020425105.1 Paracoccaceae bacterium | reverse complement strand
AGCTGACCAGTTTCAAATATCTGGTGGAAGGCAACGGAACGGTGCGGCCCTAAGGGCCGAGCTTCACTCCGGCGGGGGCTGGCGCCGCGCGCGGCCGCCGCGCCGCGCCGGTTTCCGGGCCGCGCGGTCGGGCAGGGCATCCATCACCGCGCGGCGCGCCTCGGGCGTCATGCGGCTCCATTGGGTGATTTCGTCGATGGACCGGTGGCAGCCGGTGCACAGCCGTGTTTCGGGATGGATGACGCAGATCCGAATGCAGGGGCTTTCGATCTCTTCGCGGGTCCAGACCGGCGCCGTCATAGGGGGATCTCCATATGGGTGAGCCGGTCGAGCGCGCCCTGAAGGATGAAGCTGGCCGCCACATTGTCGATGATCGCCGCCCGTTTGACCCGCGACCGGTCGGATTCCAGCAATGCCCGTTCGGCGGCGACGGTTGACAGGCGTTCGTCCCAGAACCCGATCGGCAGATCAGTCAGGGCGGCCAGATTGCGCGCGAAGGCGCGCGTCGACTGACAGCGCGGCCCTTCGCTGCCATCCATGTTCAGCGGCAGGCCCAGCAGCAGCCCGCAGATCTCGCGTTCAGCACAGAACGACAGGATCGCATCCGCATCGACGGTGAATTTCTTGCGTTTGATCGTCTTGACCGGCGACGCCACTTTCCGCCGCAGATCCGACATCGCCACGCCAATGGTCTTGGTGCCGAAATCCAGACAGGCCATGGCCCGTTGCGCCGGCAGGGCCGCCGCGAAATCTTCGAACTGGTCGTGGATCACGGGCCGACCCCCGCGCGTTCCGCCGCCGCCGCCAGGGCATCGCGTGCCTGGGCATCGGCAGCGAAGACCTGCAACCCTTCGGCATAGATCGCCTTCGCCCGGTCCGGATCGCCCAGAACGCCCAAAGCGGTGATCAGGCGCGCCCAGTCTCCCGGCGGTCCGCCTTCTTCTGCCAGCCGGGCCGACAGCCGTTCGACCATGCTCTGGATCATCTCCATCCGCTCTTCGGGCGTCATGTCAGAGGCGGCGGCCACGTCATCGGCATTGGGGCCGCGCAGGGGCGATGCGCCATCCGCGGGCGGTTCATAATCCACGCCTGCGCGCAGGGCCATATCGCCGATCTGTTCGCGGATCGGGATCACCCAGGGCGCCTCGGGCACCGATTCCTCCAGCAATTGCCGCCAGACACGGAAGGCCAGATCGGGGCGCCCGGTCTGCGCGCGCATCAGGCCGAAATAATACCGCGCCGGGCCGTTCTGGGGATCGCGGCGCAGGGTTTCGGCCAGCGCCCGTTCCGCTTCGGGCGAGACATAGCCGCCCGCCGCGATCACCAGCAGATCGGCCAGTGTGGCCCAGTCATCCGCCGTGGCCTTGTCGGCCAGCACGGCGATCCGGCGCTCCTGTGCCGCATGCGCCGCGGCGTAATTTCCCAAGGCGGCTTCGTTGTTGGCCAAAAGCTCCAGCCCGCGCGGATCGTCCGGCCGGCTTTCGATGGTGTCGCGCAGGCGCTGGACCAGTTCGGCAAATTGCGGATCCGGCTCGGGCTGGGGCGGCTGGATCTTGGCCAGCTGGGCCTCTGCCTCAGCCTGACCGGGGCGGCTGGTGCGCATTTCCTCGGCGCGTTCGATCCGGGTTTTCAGCGGCAGATCGCCATAGCCCGGAGCGCCGAGCCGCGCATAGAGCGCAAGACTGCCACCGGCCAGGGCCGCGGCGGACAGCGCTGCGACGATCAGCGTGGCGCGGCGCGGGGCGGAGGATGCGGCGTCGGCATCGCGCTGGCGGTCCGCATCCAGAATGCGGCGCGAAATTTCGGTGCGCGTGCGCGCCGCCGCATCTTCGGTGATCACGCCGCGCGCAAGGTCGCTGTCCACTGCCGCCAACTGGTCGCGATAGACGGCGATGTCGAATTCGGCCCGCCCGGGCCCCGCGTCGCGGCGGCGCAACAGGGCGAGAGCCAGAAGCGCGGCCGCAGCCAGCGCAAGCGCAAAGATCAGGATCCAGAACATCATGAGGGTCACATAATCGTTTCGGGGCAGGGGAAAAACCCCGGATCGGCGCCCGCCTGTCCGGGCGCTGACCGCCGCGGGTGCGACCCGTTGCCCATCCATGGCCGCCATTCTTGACGGACCGGCATCGAAACTGGCGTGCCCGGCCTGCCGTGCCGCATGCTCGCCCTGCGAAACCGCTGTTGAAGGTGCGGTGGAAGTCCGCTTTTGTGAAGGCGCACCGCCCGCGGGACTGGTCGAAGCGGCTGCGAATACCGGGGAAAATCTTGGAGGAGCCGTGCAATGCCCTATTCTGAAACGCTCGCCAATACGCTCCGCGACGATCTTGGCACCGCGCCGGGCATGGCTGAAAAGAAGATGTTCGGCGGGCTGTGTTTCCTGCTGCACGGCAACATGGTCTGCGGCGTGACCCGGACCGGGCTGATGTACCGGGTCGGCAAGGCGGCAGAGCCCGACGCGCTGACCTTGCCAGGCGTGGCCCCGCTTTCTTTTACCGGAAAGCCCATGGGCGGTCTGGTCGAGCTGGCGGCCGAAGATGCCTCTGACGCGACCCGCATCGCCCTGACCACCATGGCGCTGGCCTATGCGGCCAGCCTGCCGCGCAAATAGAGCCGTGATCGGGGCGCGCGGGGCCTGGGCTGCGCGATGAAGCGCGCCCTGCGGAACCGGGGGCCGGTCTCGGAGAAATGCGGATGGAAAGCTGCATGCGGGGTTGACCTTCGTAAGCCGCAGGCTTCATGTGTCCCGTGATCGTTAACACTACCGACAGGGGCTCCTTATGGCTTTCGTACTTCCTGACCTTCCCTATGCACACGACGCGCTGGCCGATCTCGGCATGTCCAAGGAAACGCTGG
>JAGQRU010000186.1 GCA_020425105.1 Paracoccaceae bacterium | reverse complement strand
TCGTCCATGTTCAGCTTGCCCAGCATGACCGCGCCCGCATCCCACAGCTTGGTGGTGACGGTGCTTTCATATTCCGGCTTGAACCCGTTCAGGATCGCCGACGCGGCCTGCGACGGCACGCCCTTGGTGCAGAACAGATCCTTGATGCCCAGCGGGATGCCGCACATATCCGGCGCATCGCCCGCCTTGATCCGGGCATCCGCCGCCTGCGCCTGGGCACGGGCCAGATCGGGGGTGTGATGTACAAAGGCGTTCAGCGCCCCCGCGCCGTCGATTGCGCTCAGGCAGGCATCCGTCAGATCGGTTGCGGTCACGTCACCCGCACGCAGCGCGTCGCGGGCGGCAGCAATGGTCAGCTTGGTCAGATCGGACATCATTCCACCACCTTCGGCACGGCAAAGAACCCTTCGCGGGCATCGGGCGCGTTGGCCAGCACCTTGTCGGCCTGATTGCCATCGGTCACCACATCGTCGCGCCGCGTCAGGCGCATGGGGGTCACCGACACCATCGGATCCACCCCGTCCACATCCACCTCGTTCAGCTGCTCGATAAAGCCAAGGATGTTGTTGAACTCCTGGGCCAGGGCCGGCAGCGCATCTTCCTCCACCCGGATCCGGGCCAGATGCGCCACACGCGCGGCAGTGTCGCGGTCGATCGACATGCATGTCTCCGTTTCATATGCTTGGCCCCGCTTTAGCGGGCTGGCGGAGAGGCTGCAAGGGAACGGGCGGCGCATCGGCACCGGCGGGCGCCATTTCCCCCGCGGCGGCGCAATGGCGGGGCGCGTTCAGGCTTCGCGCCCGTATGCGCGCCATTTCCCTTGGCGCCGCAGCCCGCTATCGTGACGCCTGACAGGCATAAGGAAGGGAGGTCCTCATGAAACTCACCTGGCTCGGCCATTCCGGCTTCCGGTTGGAAATCGGCGATCAGATCCTGCTGATCGACCCGTGGATGGACGGCAATCCCGCCTTCCCCGACGACCGGCGCGCGGACGCGACGGATGGTGCGACCGCGATCCTCATGAGCCACGGCCATTTCGATCACAGCACCGATATTCTGGCGCTGGCGAAACAGAAAAACATCCCCGTGGTGGGAATTTTCGACATCATCTCGTATTGGGAAGGCAGCGAAGGGATCACCGGCATCGGCTTCAACAAAGGCGGCACGGTCATGCTGGGCGATGTGGCCGTCACCATGGTGCATGCCACCCATTCGTCGTCCATGAGCACCGATCACGGGCCGATGTATACCGGCGGCGAAGCCGGGTTCATGATCTCGAACGCCGGGCGCACGGTCTATTTCTCGGGCGATACCGATGTGATGATGGATATGGAGGTCTTTCAGGACCTGCACGCCCCCGAAATCGGCATCCTCTGCGCGGGCGGGCATTTCACCATGGATATGGCGCGCGCCGCCTATGCCGCCAAACGGTTTTTCGACTTCAAGACCGTGGTGCCGTGCCACTATAAGACCTTCCCGATCCTGGAACAATCGGCACAGGTGCTGATCGACGGCCTGCCCGGCGTGGATGTGAAAACGCCCGAAGTGATGGAAACGCTGACCCTCTGACCTGCTCAGGCGCCCCGCGCATCGGGGTTCGCGCGGAAGCGGCCACAGGCGCCCGCACCTGTCTTCGCCCGAAGGGCGGGGACAGGGACATGACGTGGCGCGTCAGCGCCGCCGCTGGGCAAAGAACTCCTTCAGCAGGGATTCGGACGCCGCCGCGCCGATCCCGTCATAGACCTCGGGGCGATGGTGGCTTTGCGACCGCGCGAAGATCCGCGCACCCTGCGCCACCCCGCCGGATTTCGGGTCTGCCGCGCCGTAATAAAGCCGGTCCACCCGCGCCGCCGCGATGGCCGCCGCGCACATGGCACAGGGTTCCAGCGTCACATACAAAGCGCACCCGGTCAGCCGTTCGGACCCAAGCCGGGCGCAAGCCGCGCGGATCACCAGCATTTCCGCATGCGCCGTCGGATCGGACAGCTCCCGCGTCCGGTTCCCGGCACGGGCCAGCACCGCGCCATCGGGCCCGAGCAGCACCGCCCCCACCGGCACCTCGCCCCGCAGCGCGGCCGCGCGGGCGTCTTCCAGGGCCAGATCCATGTGACGGGCAAAAGGGCGCATGGCACCCGTGATGCCCGCCCGCCCGGGCCTGCGCAACAGGCTTTCGCTTCGCCGCTGGAATCGCTAGGGGACGGTATGACCGACACACCTCCTCCGGGCGACCGTATCGCCAAGATTCTGTCCCGCGCCGGGATCGCCTCGCGCCGCGACGCCGAAAAGATCATTGCCGCGGGCCGCGTGACCGTGAACGGCAAACGCATCACCTCGCCCGCGCTGAACGTTCTGCCCGGGGACCGGATCACCGTCGATGGCAAGGCGCTGGACGAGGCCGAACCGACGCGCCTGTGGCTCTATCACAAGCCCGTCGGACTGGTGACCACCGCGCGCGACGAAAAGGGCCGCCCGACGGTTTTCGAAGCCCTGCCCGACGGCATGCCCCGGGTGATGAGCATCGGGCGGCTCGACCTGAACTCCGAAGGGCTCTTGTTGCTGACCAATGACGGCGCGATCAAGCGCAAGCTGGAGCTGCCCGCCACCGGCTGGGTGCGCAAATACCGCGTCCGGCTAAAAGGTGCCCCCACCGACGACATGCTGGAGCCGTTGCGCAAGGGCGTGACCGTCGATGGCGAACGGTTTCAGCCGATGTCGGTCACGCTCGACCGGCAGCAGGGCGCCAATGCCTGGCTCACCATCGGGCTGCGCGAAGGCCGCAACCGGGAGATCCGCCGCGCGCTGGCGCAGATCGGGCTGGAGGTGAACCGGTTGATCCGCATCTCCTATGGCCCCTTCCAGCTGGGGGATCTGAAACCCGGCGCGGTCGAAGAACTCAAGGCGCGGGTGATCCGCGACCAGCTGGGCCTGGCGCCTGACCGGCCCAAACCGCAACGCCCGCGCCGCCCCGGCGCCACGAAACCGCCGCGCCCGCAGGGAAACCGCTGACCGGACAGGCGGCGGCGGAAATTCTTTGCCAAATCCGGCGCTTCACGCCTTCTTCACTTAACAGCGCACGGTTCGTCACCTATTTGTGAGTCCAGACGGATTTACCAAGGACCCGATGATGTCAGGACCCGGAGCACAGAAACTCGCCTATGGTCTGCTGGTGCTGCTGGTGCTCTATGTGGCGTTCACGGGGGCGGCGTGATGGCCCGGCGGTTTGGCGGCAAATTCAGCCCCGACGCGCCTTCGGACGATGCCCCGGCGCCGCATCCCTTTGACCGCCGCGCCCGCAGCCGGGTGGGGTTCCGGGTCAATTTCCTGTTCCTGCTGCCGGTCCCGTTCCTGTTTTCGGCCTTCGGGTCCGACCCGCTGGGACTGGCGCTGAATCTGGCCTGTTTCGGCGCGCTCATCCTGGCCGCGTGGCTGACCCGCGACGGTATTCGCGCCGAAGATGCCTATCACGCCCGCCGCGTGGCCAAGCGACCGGCGATCCCGCGCAAGATCTTCGGGTCGGTGCTGACCGGGCTGGGGCTTGGACTGGCCGGTCTGGCCGATGGCAGCCTGATCAATGCCGGTGTGTTCTTCATTCTGGGCGCCGTGCTGCACAGCCTGTCCTTCGGCACAGATCCGTTGAAAGACAAAGGCATGGCAGGCGCGGATCAGGTGCAGACCGGTCGCGTGGACCGCGCCGTGCGCGAAGCAGAAAAACACCTTGCCGATATGGCCGAAGCCATCGCGCGGTCGGGCGACCGCACGCTGGAGGCGCGCGTGGACCGGTTTTCGGACACGGTGCGCACGATGTTCCGCACCGTCGAAGAGGATCCCCGCGATCTGGCCGCCGCCCGCAAGTTTCTGAGCGTCTATTTGCAGGGTGCGCGGGATGCGACGGTGAAGTTTTCCGATCTTTATGCCCGCAACCGCGACGCCCAGGCGCGCGCCGATTTCGCCGCGCTGCTGGACGATCTGGATGCAAACTACGCCGCCAAAACGCAGACTCTGCTTCTGGACAACCGCACTGATCTCGACGTGGAAATTGAGGTCTTGCGCGACCGTTTGAACCGTGAATTTTAAGCCAAGCCCCGGAGAACCCCATGTCAGACGCCACGCGCATCCAGGCCGCCGCCGACACCGCCCTGATCGCCGAAGCCGCCGCGCCGCTGCCGGTGCCGCCGCAGAACCTGCCCGCGCTTGAAGGCGCCCCCGCGCCGCTGGCCGACGACATCCGCCGCCGGATGGCCGAAATCGACATGTCCGCGACCGGATCGATCATCGGCTTCGGCGCCAGGGCACAGGCGGAATTGCAGGAAATCAGCCAGGCCATGCTGGCCGATGTGCGCAACAAGGATGTGGGCCCCGCCGGGGACAGCCTGCGCGAAATCGTCACCACCCTGCGCGGGTTTTCCGTTGAAGAGCTGGACCCGAACCGCAAGCAGTCCTGGTGGGAAAAGCTGACCGGCAAGGCCAAGCCGGTAGCCAAATTCATGGCCCAATACGAAACCGTCCAGGGTCAGATCGACCGCATCACCGACACGCTTCTGGGGCACGAACACCAGTTGATGAAGGACGTCAAATCGCTCGACCTGCTCTACGAAAAGACGCTCGGGTTTTATGACGAACTGGCGCTCTATATCGCGGCGGGCGAAGCGAAGCTGGCCGAACTCGACACCCGCGACATCCCGACGAAGGAAGCCGAACTGGCATCCGTGGCCCCCGACGAACAGGTGCTGGCCGCCCAGCAGGTGCGCGACCTGCGCGCCGCGCGCGACGATCTGGACCGCCGGGTGCACGATCTGAAACTGACCCGACAGGTGACCATGCAAAGCCTGCCGTCGATCCGTCTGGTGCAGGAAAACGACAAGTCGCTGATCACGAAAATCAATTCAACCCTCGTCAACACTGTTCCGCTTTGGGAAACCCAATTGGCGCAGGCGCTGACGATCCAGCGGTCGGCGGATGCGGCGTCGGCGGTGAAGGAAGCCACCGATCTGACCAACGAGCTGCTGCAGGCCAATGCGTCGAACCTGCGGCAGGCGAACAAGGCCGTGCGGGCGGAAATGGAACGCGGCGTGTTCGATATCGAGGCCGTGAAGGCCGCGAATGCCGAACTGATCGCGACCATTCAGGAAAGCCTGCAGATCGCCGATGACGGCAAGGCCAAACGCAAGGCTGCCGAAGCCGAACTGGTACGGATGGAATCGGATCTGCGCGATACGCTCGCCGCGGCCAGGGCGGCCGCGCCTGTGGGCGGCTGATCGCCGATGGCCCGCCGGCTCCTGTCAGGGCTCGCCCTTTGGAGCACGCTGACCGCGCTGGCGGCCTGCGATATGGCAACTGCACCCTTGGCGCCGCCCCCGGCGGTGCCTCGCCCCGACAGGCCGGCCCCTGTCGTCCCATCGGCGGAAAGTCAGGCCCTGACAGAACGCTATGCCCGGGTCGAAGCCGATCTTCTGACCCGCGGGTTGCTGCGCACGGACGGGGGCGGCGCCGATGCGCCGTTCGATGCCGACATTCTGGCGCGAAATTTCAACCGTATTGCACTTTATGACGAATTCGTTCCGGTGTCGGGGCGGCTGGTGGCCCGCGAGACGTCAAGCCATCTGCGCCGCTGGGACGCGCCGGTGCGCATCGGGCTGATCTTCGGTGCCAGCGTCCCGGCATGGGTTCAGGCGCGGGACCGTGCGACGGTCGACGCATTGGCCGACCGCCTGCGCACCGCATCGGGTCATGACATCCGCACGACACCGGATGACGGCAACCTGACCGTTTTCGTCGTCAACGAAGACGAACGCCGTGCCCTGGCCCCGCATCTGAAGGATCTTGTGCCGGGGATCACATCGGATGTCCTGCGCGCAGTGACCGATATGCCGCCCACGACCTTTTGTTTGATCATCGCCTTTTCAGCCGATGCCGAACCGCATGTCTATCGTCGTGCCATCGGCATCATACGCGCCGAACATCCGCCGCTGCTGCGGAAATCCTGCTTTCACGAAGAAATCACCCAGGGCCTGGGCCTGGCCAATGACAGCCCCGACGTCCGCCCGTCGATCTTTAACGATGACGAAGAATTCGCGCTGCTGACCGATCAGGATCTGCTGATGTTGACGATCCTGTACGACCGCCGCCTGATCCCGGGCATGACCGCGGCCCAGGCGGCGCCGATCGTGCGTGTGATCGCCTATGAACTGCGCCCCGATCCCGAACCGATCAGCCGGATCAGCGCCGAGGACCACGAACGAACCGCCTTCGCCGCCGATCTGGTGCAGGAGCCTGCCTATGTTCAACCAGCTTCTGACCGCTGATACCTTCGAATTCTTCGGCCGTTTCGTGCTGGCCGGGTTTGTCATCATCTTCGTACGCGCGCGCTATGTGGTGGGGGAACGGCCCAAGCCGACCGATCAGCTGATCGAAGCGGTGGTGTTGAGCCTGATCAATCAGGTGGTTTTCGTGCTTTTGTCCTCGGTGCTGCAGGTGCTGATTGCGACGCTGGGCGCGGTGAACGGCCTGCGATTTGAAGGGCTGGAGGCGGCGCCGGCGCTGCGGCGGCTGTTCTTCTTCATCGAAATTCTGGTGCAGCCCGCGCTTCTGGGGGCGCTGTTCGGCTATAGCGTCAGCCAGGGGTGGAACCTTCCCATCCTCCGGCGGGCCGGGATGCCGATCGAACGCGCCACGCAGCGCGCCTATGATCACGCCTTCGCAAGGCTCAACACGGTCGGGCCGCGGCTGGTGATCCTGACCTTCGAAGACGGCACCCAGGTTCGCGGATATTTCGGCGAAGAGTCCGTGGCGGCAAGCGATCCCACCCGTAGCGATCTGTTTCTTGAACGCGTATATGATGTGGATGACACCAACCAGTGGACCGAACCCGTTCCGGGGCGGTCGATCCTGATTTCGATGGAAGCGCTGCGTTCTGTCGAATTTCTGGACCCAGTAAACGAGGATCCCGAAGATGGCTGAACCGAAGAAGCTGATTGGCGGATACCGGATCTTGAAGGATGGTCCTTTCAAGACGGGCGGCTCTGTGGCGGGCAACAATAAGGAGCCAGTGACCGCCAAAGTCCTGTCGAAAGCACCGATCCTGCCGAAGACGACCTCGTCCCTGTCCCTGCCCAAGAACAAGAAGTAAGTTTTTCCCATGTCGATTTTCAATTTCCTCGCCGGTGAATTCATTGACGTCATTCACTGGGTCGACCCGACGCGCGACACGATGGTCTGGCGGTTCGAACGCGAGGGCCACGCGATCAAATACGGCGCCAAGCTGACCGTGCGCGAAGGCCAGGCGGCGGTATTCGTGCATGAAGGCCAGTTGGCCGATGTGTTCACGCCGGGACTTTACATGTTGGAAACCAACAACATGCCGGTGATGACGACGCTGCAGCACTGGGATCACGGCTTCCGGTCGCCGTTCAAATCCGAAATCTATTTCGTGTCCACGCGCCGGTTTACCGATCTGAAATGGGGCACCAAGAACCCGGTGATCCTGCGCGATCCCGAATTCGGGCCGGTGCGGCTGCGGGCCTTCGGCACCTATTCCATCCGGGTCACCGATGCCGCGCGCTTTCTGGTGGAAATCGTCGGCACCGATGGTGAATTCACCATGGACGAAATCAGCTATCAGATCCGCAACATCATCGTGCAGGAATTCAGCCGCGCGGTCGCCAGCGCCGGGATCCCGGTTCTGGACATGGCCGCGAATACCGCCGATCTGGGCAAGCTGATCGCGGCGGAAATCGCGCCCACGCTCGCCGGATACGGGTTGGGCATGCCCGAACTTTACATCGAAAACATCTCGCTGCCGCCCGCGGTGGAAAAGGCGCTGGACAAGCGGACGTCCATGGGGCTCGCGGGCGATCTGGGCCAGTATACCCAATATTCCGCCGCCGAAGCGATGACCACGGCCGCCGCCACACCGCAATCGGGGATGGGCGCGGGCATCGGCGCAGGCATGGGGATGGCCATGGGCGCGCAGATGAGCCAGAACTCAGGCCCCTGGGGCGCGCGCCCGGGGCCTGCGACGGCGCCGTCAAGCATGCCCCCGCCCCCGCCGCCCGTCGAACATGTCTGGCATATCGCGGAACAGGGCCAGACCCACGGCCCGTTTTCCAAGGCCGATATGGGCCGCATGGTCAGCGAAGGCCGCCTGAGCCGCCAGACCCATGTCTGGACCCCCGGGCAGGACGGCTGGCTGCGCGCCGAAGCTGTCACCGAACTGGCTCAGCTATTCACCGTCATGCCCCCGCCCCCGCCCGAGGCGGACTGACCGGTGACCCAGACGACCGGTGCCACGGCGCCCTTGGAAACGCATCATTTTCCCTGCCCGCAATGCGGATCGGACCTGCGATTTTCGCCAGGCTCGGGCGGCCTGATGTGCGACCATTGCGGATACACCGACGAGGCCGCCGACCTGCGCGCCGGGCCTTGGGGCGGTCAAGCGATCCGCGAACAGGATTTTCAGGCGGCGCTGCGCGATCAGCTTCCACAGACCGAAATGGAAGAAACGCGCACCGCCCATTGCAACAGCTGCGGCGCGACGGTCGATTTCAACGACGCCACCCATGGCCGCGAATGCCCGTTCTGCGCCAGCCCGCTGGTGGTGGATACGGGCGCCAACCGGCATATCAAGCCGCGCGCGCTGCTGCCCTTCGCCCTGGACGAGGAGGCTGCGCGCCAAGCGATGTCAAACTGGCTGGGCCGGCTTTGGTTCGCGCCCTCGGGGCTGAAAAAATATGCCCGGCGGGGCCGGAAAATGGATGGGGTCTATGTGCCCTACTGGACCTTCGACGCGCTGACCCGGTCCGCTTATTCCGGCCAGCGCGGCACGGTCTATGCTCAGTCGAAAACCGTCATCCGCGATGGCCAGCCGCAGACCCACACCGTGACCAAGGTGCGCTGGCGGTCGGTCGCCGGGCAAGTACACCGGGCGTTCGACGATGTCCTTGTCCTGGGCGCGCGGTCTCTGCCGCGGGCCTATACCGAAGCGCTGGCGCCATGGGATCTGTCGCGGCTGGTCCCCTATGCCCCGGAATATATCGCCGGCTTGCGAGCCGAGGCCTATACCATCGATCTGGACGAGGCGTTTCATCAGGCGCGCGGCCAGATGGACCGCGTGATCGAACGCGATGTGCGCTTCGATATCGGCGGCGACCGGCAGCGGATCACGCGGATCGACACGCAGGTTTCGGATGTGACTTTCAAGCATGTGCTGCTGCCGGTCTGGATCGCGGCCTATAAATTTCGCGGCCGAAGCTATCGATTCGTGGTCAATGGGCAGACCGGGCAGGTGAAAGGCGACCGGCCCTGGTCCGCGGGCAAAATCGCGCTGGCAATTGCCGCCGGGCTGATCCTGGCCGCCATTGTCGGATATGCCATTTCCCAACAGCAAAATGGCGGCATGCTGCCGTCGGGCTACTGACCCTGACGCTTTACCGATCCGGCCGGTTCCTGTATCACCGCGGAAATGCGCCTGATTGCGCTAACACACCGGCGGCAGCGCCGGATACGGAGTGAAGACCATGATCCTGTGTTGCGGCGAAGCCCTGATCGACATGCTGCCCCG
>JAGQRU010000185.1 GCA_020425105.1 Paracoccaceae bacterium | reverse complement strand
CGCAGGTTCTGCAGGAACAGCAGCATCACCAGGAACACCAGCGCGATTGCCTCCATCAGCGTCTTGATGACCTCCTCGATGGAGATCTTGACGAATGGGGTGGTGTCATAGGGGATCACATAGTCGATGCCCTCGGGGAAGAAGCGCGCGAATTCGGCCATGCGCAACTTCACCGCTTCGGCGGTGTCCAGCGCGTTCGCTCCGGGCGCCAGGCTGATCGCCATCCCGGCGGCGGGATTGCGGTTATAGCGGGTGATGGTGCCATAGTTTTCCGCCCCGATTTCAACGTCGGCCACGTCGTCCAGCAGCACCAGCCCGCCATCGGTTTCGGCGCGCAGAACGATCTGGCGGAAATCTTCGGGCGTACGCAGCAGCGATTGCGCAGTGATCGTGGCGTTCAGCTGCTGGCCCGGCGGCGCCGGGCGGTCGCCGAAGGACCCCGCCGAAATCTGCGCGTTTTCGCGGCTGACCGCCGACACCACATCCGATGGCGTCAGTTCGAACGCGGCCAGCTTGGCCGGGTCCAGCCAGATCCGCATGGCATATTGGGCGCCGAAGACCCGGACCCCGCCCACACCTTCGATCCGGCTCAGCTCATCGACCAGATTTGAAATCAGGTAGTCCGACAGGTCGATCTGTTCAAAGCTGCCATCGGGCGAAATCAGCGACACCACCAGCAGGAACCCGGCGGAGCTTTTTTGCACCGACACCCCCTGACGCTGCACCGCTTCGGGCAGCAGGGGGGTGGCCTTGGCCAGCTTGTTTTGCACCTGCACCTGCGCGATGTCGGGATCGGTGCCGGTTTCAAAGGTCAGCGTGATCTGCGCGGCCCCGGCGGAGGTCGAGCTGGAAGAGATATAGCGCAGCCCGTCGAGCCCCGTCATCTGCTGTTCGATCAGCTGCGTGACCGTGTTGGCAACCGTATCCGCCGATGCGCCGGGATAGGTCGCCTGCACCGTCACCGTCGGCGGCGCGATCTGGGGATATTGCGACACAGGCAGGGTCAGGATGGCAAGCGTCCCGATCCCCATGATGATGATCGAAATGACCCAGGCGAAGATCGGGCGGTCGATGAAAAAGCGGGCCATGGGCGGTCTCCGGAACTGGGACGCGGAAAGGGGGACGGAACGGCGGCGGTCAGTTGGCGGGCGCTTCGGGGGCTGCGTCGCTGCGTTCTTCGGGGGCGACGGTCGCGCCGACACCGGTCTTCTGGAACCCGGCGACGATCACCCGGTCGCCCGCGGCCAGCCCGTCGTCGACCACCCAGGCATCGCCGCGATCCTGCAGAACGCTCAGCTCGCGCTGCTCGACGACATTGTCGGCGTTGACCACCCAGGCCAGAGGCCGCCCGCGCCGGTCGCGGGTCACGCCTTCTTGCGGCACCATATAGACGCCGCTTGCTGTGGCGGAGGGCATTTCCACCTGCACATACATTCCCGGCAGCAGGAACTTGTCGGGATTGGCGAATTCGATGCGCAGCACCACCACGCCGGTCTGTTCGTCCACATGCGGTTCGGCGGCGGTCAATGTGCCGGTGTGTTCATAGCCGGTGCCGTCGGCAAGGGTCAGGACCACCGCGTGATCGGCCAGTCCGGGCTTGGCCGCCGATCCATGGCGGCGCCACCGCAGAAGGTCCGCCGCCGATTGGGTTACATCCACATAAACCGGGTCGATGGTCCGGATCACCGCCAGCGGCGCGGTCTGGCTGGCGGTCACCAGCGCGCCCTCGCTGATCTCGGACCGGCCGATTTCGCCTGACAGGCGGGCATAGATCGTTGTGCGGTCCAGTTCGATCTGCGCCGCCTGAAGCTGGGCTTCGGCCACCAGAAGCTGGGCCTTGGCCTGATCGCGTTCGGTAATCGCGTCGTCCACGGTCTGCTGGCTGGTGACATTGCGGCTTAGAAGCTCCTCGGCCCGGCGTTCGTCGCGTTCGGCGGCGGCCAGTTGCGCCTGCGCCGCGGCCACCTGTGCTTGGGCCTGGCTGACGGCGGCGGCATAGCTGGCCGGGTCGATGGTGAACAGAACGTCGCCGGCCTGCACCGTGCCGCCTTCGTTGAAGGTCCGCTTGGTGATGATGCCGGCCACCTGCGGGCGTACCTCGGCCGATGCCGACGCGACGACCCGTCCGGGCAGCGTCGCGGTCAGCGTAATGTCCTGAGGGTTCACGGTCACGACGGTAACCGGCGATGGCGGGCGTTCTCCGGCCGGGCCCTGGGCCAATGCGGCGGTAATGGGGGCGCCGGCCAGCGCGGCCAGCAGGGTCAGCGTCCGAAAGCAGCGGGAAAGGGACATGGCGACACGCTCCGCATCAGCGGCTTGCAGAGCAGCCGCTTGTGAAATAAGAAACTTGATAGTTTCATAAACCTGTTCGCGCGCGCATTGCAAGCGCTGCAAACTGTGCGAAAACATGGATGCGGGTGCGCTGAGGTAAACATGTCACGGGGATACGCCTTTGCATGTTCCGGGGCGCGGAAGGGACCCAGATGGCCGATGCGACAGTCGCGAAAAAACCTCGGCGCCGGGGCCGACCGACGGCGTTGAGCGCCGATGAACGGCGCGAACGGATCCTCGACGCCCTGGGCGGGGTCTTCGATCAGGGCGGGCTGGAAAATCTGACGATGGATGCCGTGGCGCGCGCGGCAGGCATGTCCAAACGCACGCTCTATGAACTTTTTGCCGATCGCGCCGCCTTGTTCGAGGCGTATTTTCAGCGCCTGAGCAGCACCTTCGTGCGCGAGCTTCCCGCTGATGCGGCCGATCTGCCGCTGGCCGACCGGCTGGCGCTGATGCTGGCGCCGCGCCCGATTGCCGATAGCGCGCTGCCCTTGGCCATCTTGCGCGCGGTGGTGGCGGAAGCCCCCGAGCGCCCGGATATGGCCTGTGCCTTTCACCGCAAGGCGCGCGGCCGCATCCTGTCGATGGTGGAGGCCGAGATTGCCCGCGCGATGCAGCGCGGCGAACTGCCCCCGGTCGATCCGGCGCTGGCTGCTACGGTTCTGTGCGACATGGTCAAACCGAATGCGCTGGATCACCTGCTCAATCCCGCGACGCGGCTGGATCTGGAAGCGCGCGAGGCCCGGTTCCGGTTCGCGCTGGCGGTGTTTCTGAACGGCATTGCCGCGGCACCGGCCGCTGACGGTTCGCGGATCACGCTCTGACGGTCCCCAGATGAGTCCCTGAGGGGGCGACCGCGCCGCGCGCCTCGCGCGGCGCCGGGCCCAACCCTTGGCAGGCCGCAGGCCGAAAGGGGCGGGAGCGCTCCGCCCTGGCCGCCGGGATGCGCCGTTCCATCGCGTCTTCGCGGTTGCTGCGGGCTTGTATCCGCCGCCGTCTGCGGTCTTCATGGCGATCAGAGTCACGGGGGGACATGGCAGATGCAGATTTCTGGCAAGGCGGCGGTCGTTACGGGCGGCGCATCGGGATTGGGCGAAGCAACGGCACGGGCGCTGGCCGCGGCCGGGGCGAAGGTCGCCATATTTGACCGCAGCGCGGATCGCGGCGAAGCTGTCGCGGCAGAGCTTGGGTCCGGGGCGCTGTTTTGCGCCGTGGATGTCGCCGATGAAGCCAGCGTCACCGCCGCGCTCGACCGGGTTGAGGCCGCGTTCGGGACCGTGCGGGCGGTGGTCAATTGCGCCGGTATCGTGCTGGCCTCCAAGACACTGGGCCGCGACGGGCCGCATCCTCTGGACAGCTATGCGCGGATCCTGGACGTCAATCTGAAGGGCACGTTCAACGTTCTTCGGCTTGCCGCGGCGCGTATGGCCGCAACCGATCCGGTGGAAGGCGGCGAACGGGGAGTGTTTGTGAACACCGCCTCGGTTGCGGCTTTCGATGGGCAGAAGGGACAGGCGGCCTATGCGGCCTCAAAGGGCGGCATCGCCGCATCGTCCCTGCCGATTGCCCGCGATCTGGCGCGCGATGCCATCCGGGTGAACGCCATTGCGCCGGGTCTGTTCCTGACCCCCATGGCCGCCGAATTGGGCGAAGAGGTCTGCGCACAACTGGCCAAGGACGTGGTTTTCCCCAAACGGCTGGGCGATCCCGCGGAATTCGCCGACGCGGTGCTGTTCCTGATCCGCAATACCTATGTCAATGGCACGACCTTGCGTCTGGATGGCGCGGTGCGGCTGCCCTAGCCCGGCGGGCGGGCATCTGTGACGGCATGGCTGGCCGCGCGTGCGCGAAAGCCGCTCCCCGGCCATTTCCGGGTCCTGCGGGCGGAACCGCCGCCTGAGCCGCGGCAAAATGACTTGAAGTCCGGGCCGTTCGGCGGTCTCGTAGCGCAGAAGTGGGAAATGGACTATGACGCCGCCTGACCCGGGTCGGGTGGACGGCTGTTCCGGGCCCGGTAATGTGATCATTGACGAACTTGAACCAGAAGGAACCCCCATGGCAGACGCACAGATGACAGCGCAAATGCGCGAGGGTCGCGGTTTCATCGCCGCATTGGATCAGAGCGGCGGTTCCACGCCGAAGGCGCTTCGGCTGTACGGCATCGGAGAGGATGCCTATTCGGACGACGCCGGCATGTTCGACCTGATCCACCAGATGCGCAGCCGCATCATCAAATCGCCCGCCTTCACCGGCGACCGGGTGGTGGGCGCGATCCTGTTCGAAATGACCATGGACCGCGACATCGACGGCACGCCGACGGCACAATATCTTTGGGAAACCAAGAAGGTGGTGCCGTTCCTGAAGATCGACAAGGGTCTGGCCGATGCCGCTGACGGGGTCCAGATGCTCAAGCCGATGCCGGGGCTGGACGATCTTCTGGCGCGCGCGGTTGCGAAAGGCATTTTCGGCACCAAGGAGCGGTCGGTCATCGGCGCGGCCAATCCGGCCGGGATCGCCGCCATTGCCGCCCAGCAGTTCGAGGTCGGCCAGCAGGTGCTGAGCCACGGCCTGATGCCGATCCTGGAGCCGGAAGTGACCATCACGATTGCCGACAAGGCCGAGGCCGAAGCGATCCTGCTGGACGAGCTTCTGAAAGGGCTCGACGCGCTGCCCGAGGGTCAGCAGGTCATGCTGAAACTGTCGCTGCCGACCGTCGCCAACCAGTACAAGCCGCTGATCGACCATCCCAAGGTCATGCGGGTCGTGGCGCTATCGGGCGGCTATTCGCGCGACGACGCCAATGCGTTGCTGGCCAAGAATACCGGCATGATCGCCAGCTTCAGCCGCGGCCTGACCGAAGGGCTTTCGGCGCAGCAGTCGGATGACGACTTCAACGCGGCGCTCGACGCGGCGATCCAGTCGATCTACGACGCGTCCGTCGCAGGCTAAGCCCGCGCGGCAGTTTAGCGGCCGATGTCCCGGGACACGCCCGGGGCATCGGCGCAGTTCGCCGGATCAGGAGGACTGTGCGTCGTATTCCTGATGATAGCGTTCCAGGCGCGCGATTTCGTGGCGCGATCCCAGAGCGACCGGCACCCGCTGATGCGGCGATTGCGGCGCGATTTCCATGATGCGCTCCCGGCCGGTCGACGCGGCGCCGCCCGCCTGTTCGATCAGATAGGCCATCGGGTTGGCTTCGTAAAACAGCCGCAGCTTGCCGCCGGCATCGCGGTTCTTTTCGTCAATCGGATACAGGAACACGCCTCCGCGCAGCAGGATGCGATGCACCTCGGCCACCATGGACGCCACCCACCGCATGTTGAAATATTTCCCGCGCGGGCCATTCGCGCCGGCCACGCATTCTTCGACATAGCGCTGCACGGGGGGTTCCCACCATTGCGCGCGCGATGCGTTGATCGAAAACTCGGCGGCGTCTTCTGGGATGGTGATATTGTGGTGGGTCAGGCGGAATTCGCCGATATTGCCATCCAGCGTGAACCCGTTGACCCCGTTGCCGGTGGTCAGGACCAGCATGGTGGACGGACCGTAGAGCGCATAGCCCGCCGCGACCTGTTCCACCCCGGGGCGCAGCACGGCGTCGTAGGAGTTGGTGTCGGGCACCTCGGGCAGGCGCAGGATGGAAAAGATCGACCCCACCGACACGTTCACATCGATATTGGACGACCCGTCCAGGGGATCGAACAGCAGGACATACCGGCCCTTGGGAAACCGGGACGGGATGTCATAGATGTGGTCCATCTCTTCCGACACCATCGCCGCCAACACCCCGCTGAATTCACAGCGCTGCAAAAAGATGTCGTTGGCGATCACGTCGAGCTTCTTCTGGGTCTCGCCCTGTACGTTTTCAGACTCGAGGCTGCCCAGGACATCGGCCAGCGCGCCGTTCTTCAGGGTGTTGGAGATCGCCTTGCACGCCGTCGCGACGCTGTGCAGCAGCGTGGTCAGATCGCGGTCGGTGTCCAGGCGGCGGCGTTCGTCCAGCAGGAACTGGATATAGGTCATGGACGTGTCGGTCACTTCGGCCTCCGTGGTTGTGTCCTAGCAGCAGTGGCGGCTGGAAATCTGCATACTCTGCCCGCGGCCCTTCAGACAACTGGCACTGCGACCGCGCGGGCAATCGCGTCGGGGAGTGCCGGTCGTCACGGCCAGAGCGCGGCCATCATCATCCGGCGCTTGGTCTTCCGGCGCTTGTTGAAGGGGAACATGATATATCCCACCATCTTCAGCGACCGTTTCAGCGACTGGGATTTGGATTTGGACCGCCGTGGCGCCCCGGCCAGCGCTGTCAGCCCCGCATGCGGCAGGCCGCCATCGGCGCCAGAGCCGTTTTGCAAAAGCTGCGCATAAAGGGCCAGCCGCAGCTGCAGGCGGGCGATTTCCGCTTCGGCATCGCGCAGGGCGTCGTCCGTGTGGGGGCTCTGGTTATCCATGGCCGGTGCCTTCCTTGCTGGGGGTGGGGGCGGCGCCGAAGATCGCGGCGACGCGCTGATCGAACGCGGCCTGCCCATGCTGATGTTCGACCCGCCGGATGCCGGCATCGCTGAGCCGCTGCATTCGCTCCGGATTGGCGATGCAGCGTTCAATGGCGGCGACATAGGCTTCGACAAGATCCGCGTCGGTCTGATTGGGGTCGATCAGGATCCCGCATTCGTCGTTCACGGCTTCGGGGATGCCGCCCAGATGCGGGCCGATCATCACCAGCCCCGAAAGCATCATTTCCAGCACCAGGATCGGCAGACCGTCGAAGCACGATGTATACAGGAAGATCCCGTACTCCTCCAACGGCAGCGACGCGAAGCCCTGATAGGCGCCTTTCATCGTGACATTCGGCAGTTTGGTCAGTGTCCGGGTGTCGAACTTGTCCAGCACGACCCCGCCCCAGACGTCGATTCTGGCCTCGGGGACACGGCGCTGCAATGTTTCGGCGATCATGGCCAGCAGGTCGGGGCGCTTCTGCTTGTCGAGCCGCGATGCCCAGATGATCCGATGCCGTGCCGACGCGCCGCCTCCGCGGCCCTTCACGTCATCCTCGACGGCGATGTAAAGCGTGCGGTACCGGTCGGCGAGATGGTCGAGCTTGGCGCAATCGCTGCTGCGGATGGCGTCATTGTCGCAAATGACATGGGTGAAGTGGCGCCCGTATTCGGACATGAAGTCGAACTCGACGCTTTCCGGGACCCATTCGCCGAAGAAGTGCCGGTGCGCATCGCAGAAGCGGTAATAGACCAGTTCGCCGTCGATGGCGGGCGCGAACCGGCGCAGGAAGCTTTGGGCGAAGGGGCAGGGCTTGATGTGGATCCGCGCGCCCTGGGCCGCAGTTTGCAGGACCCGCAGGGCCAGCATCTCGCGCGCGTCGTCCGACAGATCGGGGGCGATGTCGGCCAGATCCAGAAACAGGGTGCCGTCGGGAAGCCCGTCGAGCCCGACGTGGTCCTTGAACGGCTGTCCCGACAGGATCAGCAGGCGCCGGTCGGGCTGCTGCGCAAGGATCGACCGGATCGTCGTCAGAATGAACTTCTCACCCCCGCCATGGGCCAGGAAGGGAACGATCAGCACCTCCTGAAATTGCCGGCCGTCCAGCTTCCGGCACAGGGTTTCCCAGACACGCCCGGGCCCGCGTCCGCCGCCCAGATTGGTGAAGGCATGAATGCGGGCGGCTTGCACCGGGTCGATGGCGGGATCGAGCCGTGCCGCGGCAAGCGAGGCTTCGATCAGCACCGGGTCGCTCAGGAACCGTTGCCGCACGGAGCCGGGGTTCTGGCAGTTGTCCGGCACCGGCGCGTCGGCGGCCTTGGCATAGCGTTCGGCAAGCGGCAGATAGACCTCGGGCCTGAAGAAGGCGGAATCGCCGGTGACGCCATTGGACATGCGCACGGCCTGGCGCAGAAGGCTGGTGGCGCGCTGGCGGTAATAGATCGCTGTGCGCGGCACGATTTTCAGGTCGAGCCCGGCTGCTACGGCCTGCAGATTGAAATGCCAGTCCTCATAAGCGAAGCCCGACGACAGGCGCAGATCGTCGAAGGACAATCCGTCCAGATCGGTGCGCCTGGCAAAGAAGCGCGACACAAACGGGTGATAGCCGACCATGGCCTGCGGCGTGACCGTGTCCAGCGGGTGCAGTTCGTACAGATGGGGGTCCATCCCGAAGGCCAGATAATAGTGCGGGAAATGCAATGCGGGGTGGTCGGTCGCCCGGGCCGCCGCGAGGCTGGCCGCGATCATGTTGAACGACACCAGGTCATCGGCATCGGCGGTCATCACATAGGTGCCCTCGGCCAGCGCGAACCCGTCATTGCGCGACAGGCCGAGCGAGCCGTTATCCACCTCGATCACCCGGGATCGGCAATAGGCGGACATGTCCCGGCCCGCAAACCAGTCGCGGGTGGCCTGATCCGGGCGGTCGGCGACGGTGATCAATTCGCAGCGGATGCCTTCCAGCGCGGCGTAGCGCGCCGCCGCATCAAGGGAATTCAACGTACGGTTGAAGAAGTCCGTTTCGCGATGGACGTTAAGAACGATCGACACGTCGATGGCTGGCGCGGCGCCTTTGCTGGCCGACGTCTGTGCGGCCAAGGCATGCCCCAGCCGTTCCAGCCCGTTTGCGCGCAGAAACGGCAAAAGCTCGGCTTCGTTTTGTGCCTGCAGCGCGCCATGGCGGGCCAGTTCGGCGGCATAGTCACCGGCCGGGGCAAAAAGCTCGGCGCTTGCCTCGGGGGGAATGCCGTCGGGATAGCGGACAAGCGGCGCGGGCAGGGTGACCCCGAAGGCGCCCGCCGCCGCCATGTCCAGCAGCGCCGACCAATTGGCCAGCGGACCGTCCGGGGCCGGTCGCCGTTGCGCGCGCCGGCAGATCAGCGCGGCGGTCGTGCTGAAACCGGGGATGAGCGCGTGCAGAGGTTCGGTGTGGAACGCCGCGCGATAGCTGTTTTCGTCGGTGCCATTGCCGATCCAGCAGCCGACAAATCCCACATTGTCGTGGCTGTCCAGCACCGCGATGGCCTTGGCGAAATAATCGGGGGCGATCACCTGGGCGGGATCGAGCACCGTCACGAATTCGGTCTCTGCCGCGGCGAGCGCCGCTGTCAGGGGGCTTTGGCCGCCCTCGGGGCCGGAAATCGTGATCGTTTCTGCAGCGCCCAGACGGTCGCGCACCCGGTCCAGCGCATCCGCGCCGCAGGCCAGAACGATCCGCACCGGGATGCTGGCCGCCGACACCGAGGACAGGCACCGCTCGAACGGTCCATCGGCATCGGTGATGGGGATCACCGCCGTCAGACGCGGGTCGGAAGCTGCAACGTCGCCGGGCGCGTCCTGCTCCGGGCGCAGGTCGTCGCGCGCCCCGGCTGCAAGGAACGGAAACAGGCGGCGCGGGGGCGCGTCCGCGCGGATGTCACGGATCAGCGCGTCGCGTCCGGCGAAATAGGCGCCCGGCGCGAAGGCCGTCAGATCGAGCCCCCCGAGCCTTGCCCGTGTATCCCCCGCCTGCGCGATGGCTTTCAGGACCGCATCGGGATCGCCGAAATCGACCACCAGCGCCGCGCGCAAATCGTCGGGCAGATAATCGGCGACCCCATTGCCTGTCGAGATCAGGCAGGGCAGGCGACGCGACAGCGCTTCGATCACCGCATAGGGCAGGTTGTCCCGGGGTGACGGATGCAGCTGACAGGTCCAGCCCGCGCGCCGCGCCGTCAGATCCGGTGCCGCCAGCTTGCCCAGATAGCTGACCCGGCCCGAAGCGAAGAGATCCGCGTAATCCGCCTGCGCGCGGTCGAAATCGGCATGGGTATCGCCGCAGAGTTCGATCGTCATCGGCATCCCGGCACGGTCCGCCGCCGCGGCGATGTCCAGCACCTCGCGCAGGCCCTTCCAGTTGACCATGCGCGACGCCATGCCGATGACCGGCGCCTCTGTCTGCGGCGCGGCATAAGGCGCTGCGCCGCCAAGAAACGGATTGGCAGCGCGGCGCACGCGGGTCGCATCGGTCAGATACCCTTTCGACCGCAGCAGGTCTTCCATCATCGCCGACAGGGTGATCACGCCATCGGCGGCCCTGAAACACCATTTTTCGGCGCGGTCGGTCCACCAGTCGGGCAGGGCGTTGCGCGCGGTCCCGATCCATTCCTCGATCACCGCGATCGGGGTGTGGGCGCACAGAAGAACGGGCACGTCCTGCAGCAGCGGGTCGCCCAGATGCTTGCGCTGCAGCAGGAAATAGCCAAGCGCGAAGCCGTCGGGAACCTCGATCGCCCGCGGCGCGCCGGTGCTGGCGATCTGGCCGCAGGCGATATCGGCGAGCCGCCGGGATCTGTGCATCCACTTGCCAAGGGACGCCTCGTCCCGGTCCGACTGAATGCCGACATCGACAATGGTTACGGGCCCGTCGGTCGTGGTGCTGACAGCGCTGCCGGGTGCGGTCTGAAAGATCCGGATCGGGCGGCCTTCGGATTTCGCGGCGGCGCAGACCTGCCGGATATAGGTTCCAAGCCCGCCACCGTGGGCGTCGAGGCGTTCAAACGTAAAATACCAAAGCTCTTCCGAGGTCTTTATCGCCAAGTCAGGGCTCCCCTTCCGGAAAATTTGCACGCCTTGAGACCAGTTCTATCAGGCAGCCGGGCATGTTCCAATTCGTTGCGGCGCCACGGGTCATGGCTGTGACGAAAGGGCCTGCATCACGGCGGGTTCTATCCACGGCGCAAGGCTGCGCGCCATCGGGGCGGAAATGTGGTCCGAATCCATATAGGCCGGGATGCCGCCGATGATCGCGTGACAGGTATCGCCGTCGCAAAAGATGTCGCGCATCGCCACATAATGGACCTCATCCGCAGGCAGAAGCGCGACCCCGCGCGCCAGTGACGTGAGCTGCGGGACCTCCTGGGCCGGTCTGGTGCAGGGATCGTCCGCCGGATGCGGGCGCGCAAGGCAGTCGGGCAGCTTCATCGGCAGCATCGGCACGTCGTCGATCACCAGCACCTGTTTTCCGGCAGCGCGCAGGCGGGTCCAGAGCGCGGCAAATCCGGTGCCGTCGTCTTCGGCCCAGCGGTCCCCGGCCCAGACCTTTTGCGAATAGGCGTTGGCGCTGACGACCACTACCGCGATGCGGGGGTCTGACAGGATCTGGTCGGTGGCGGCGGCGCGCCAGGCGTTGCAGGCCTCGCGCCGGTCCATGGTCAGATAGGTGGCGAAGGACAGCGGATCGTCCGTCGCGCCGCAGGAAGAGGCGAGATAGGCATGCACCCGGATGCCTTCGCGTTCGGCGAACTGGATCAGCGCGGCGGCCCACATGCCCGCATGGCTATCGCCGAAAAGGGCGATATGGTGCCGGGCGTCCTGTTCGGGTGCGCCAAATCCGCAGGGGGCCGGTGTCGGGTCGCCGGGCTGGTTCTGGCACAGGGTGCCGTTGGGCGGGGTCAGGATCTGGCTGGCCCAGTTCTGCAGCGCGAAATCCGGATCGGTCAGGCGGTGACTGTCGGGGC
>JAGQRU010000184.1 GCA_020425105.1 Paracoccaceae bacterium | reverse complement strand
AATTCGCCACGATCTTCACCAACGCGATGCTGCCCGATCTGGCGCCGCGCGAACAGATCGGACGGATTTCGGGCACCGGCTGGGCCTTTGGGTATCTGGGCGGATTGCTGTGCCTGGTGCTGATGCTGGTCTTCTTCGCCGAAAGCGCCAGCACCGGAAAAACCCTGATCGGACTGCCGCCCGCCTTGGGGCTGGATGCCGCGGCGCGCGAAGGCACCCGCGCCGTCGGGCCGCTCACCGCGCTGTGGTACACGGTCTTCATGATCCCGTTCTTCGCCTGGGTGCGCGAACCGCGCGTCCCCCCGGCCGAGCCGCTGTCGCGCGCCGCGCGCGCCGCCTGGCCTGACCTCAAGCTGGCCTTGGCGGGTCTGCGCGGCCGAAGCAGCCTGCGCAATTACCTGATTTCGTCGATGCTCTACCGCGACGCGCTGAACGGGCTTTATTTCTTCGGCGGCATCTATGCGGCCGGAGTTCTGGGATGGAGCGTGGTCAGCGTGGGCGTCTTCGGCATCCTGTCGGTCATCGCCTCCGCGCTGGTGGCCTGGGTCGGGGGCCGATGCGATCAGCGGTTCGGGCCGAAGCCCGTCATCGTCACTTCGATCCTGGCCCTGATCGCAGCGACCACGCTGGCGGTGACGATTTCGCGGGTGTCGGTTCTGGGGCTGCCCGTGGCCGCCGGCAGCAGTCTGCCGGATATCGCCTTCTACGTCGTGGGCGCGGTGATCGGCGCTGCGGGCGGCGCGCTTCAGGCCAGTTCGCGCTGCATGATGGTCTATCAATCCCAAAGCGGCCACCCGACGCGCGAGTTCGGGCTTTACGCGCTGGCCGGCAAGGCCACGTCCTTCATCGCGCCTTTTTCGGTGGCAAAGGCGACCGATCTGAGCGGATCCCAGCAATTGGGGATCACGCCTTTGCTTGTCCTCTTTATTGTCGGGCTTGCCATGCTAGTCTGGGTCAAGCCGCACGGAGATACCTGATCATGACACGCGCCCGCCGGGTCCTTGCCGCGTTCTTGCTGCTGCCGATCCTGGCCATGACCGAAACCGCCATCGCCGAGCCCCTCGCCAATCAGCTTTTCGGCGCCGCCACGGCGCCATCCCCGCACAAGCCCAGTTCGATCGGCAGCTATGCCAAGGGCTGCGGGGCGGGGCTGGTACAACTGCCCGAAACCGGGCCGACCTGGCAAGCCATGCGCCTGTCGCGCAACCGCAACTGGGGTCACCCCGACGCCGTCGCCTTCATCCAGCGGCTCAGCGGTTTTGCGGCGTCCCAGCCGGGCTGGGAAGGCTTGTACATCGGCGACATCTCGCAGCCCCGGGGCGGGCCGATGAAATCCGGCCATCAAAGCCACCAGATCGGCCTTGATATTGACATCTGGATGCTGCCCCCCAAATCGGTACGGCTAAGCCGGAGTCAGCGCGAAAAGATCAGCTCGATCTCGGTCCGCAGCAGCGACCAGCGGCATGTCAACGGCAACTGGAGCCCGCAGCATGCCGCAATTCTGGAAGCCGCGGCCCGCGACGACGCGGTGGACAGGATCTTCGTGACTGCGCCCGTAAAGATCGAGCTTTGTAAAATCGCGACCCGTAAGGACCGCAAATGGATGCAGAAGATCCGGCCATTCTGGGGCCACGACTATCATTTTCATGTGCGCCTGAAATGCCCGGACGGCAGCGCTGGCTGCGTGACCCAGACGCCCAGCGTGAAGGAACTTTCCAAAGGCGGCAATGGCTGCGACGACAGCCTGGCCTGGTGGGTCACCGACGCGCTGAGCCCGCCGCCAGCGGCAAAACCCGCCAAACCGACCAAACCGGCCAAGCCTGCCCCCAAGAAACGCGGCTCGCGCGAGTATACGATGGCGGACCTGCCCAAGCAGTGTTCGGTGGTGCTGTCGGCGCGCTAGGTATCGCGCCCAGCGCCGCGCCGCTGGGCGGCCGGGCACCGCAATCGCCGTCAGACCGCCATTCGCAGGCCCATGATGCGCGTTAGGGCGAAAAACTGGCGCGCGCTTCGGCTTTTCGGGACCATCTCGGTCCTTGCGGGCCTGCTGTTTCTGGCCGCCGCCACGGCGCAGCCGTCGCTTCCCCTGCGGCTGGTCGGGAAAATCGCGCTCAGCCTGCCCGACGAAGCCAGGTTCGGCGGGCTGTCGGCGCTGGAGCTCGATGAGACGGGGACCCGGTTCATCGCCCTCTCGGACCGGGCGGTGCTGTTTCAGGGGCAGCTTTTGCGCCAGAACGGCACGCTGACAGGGGCCACGATTTCTCAGATCACGGATCTGACCGATCGGGCGGGACGCCGTATCGCAGATGCCGGGGCCGACACCGAAGGGCTGGCGCTGGCCGGCAACGGGCTGATCTATTATTCCTCCGAAGGCACGCATGTCATCGGCACCCTGAACCCGGCCGACGGGCGGGTGCGCAACCTGCCCCGGGGCGGCTGGGTTCTGCAAACCAATTCCGGGTTCGAGGCCCTGGCGCTGGACCCGCAGGGGCGGCCCATCGCCATCCCCGAACGCTCGGGCGAACTGGAAAGACCCTTTCCCGTCTACCGCTTTGAAAACGGGCGCTGGAGCGTCCCTTATCACCTGCGCCGCTACGGACGGTTCCTGCCTGTGGGGGCCGATACCGGCCCCGACGGGCGCCTTTATGTTCTTGAACGCGACTATGTTCCGCTGCTGGGCTTTGCCTCCCGCATCCGCAGCTTCGCCTTCGGCAAGGACGGGCTGCGCGATGAGCGGCTGTTAATGGAAACCTGGTATGGCCTGCACGACAATCTGGAAGGCCTGGCGGTTTGGCCGGGCCCTGAGGGAGACATTCGGCTGACGATGATTTCCGACAACAATTTCCGCGCCATACAGCGCACCGAAGTCGTAGAGTATTCGCTTCCACGCCCGCCGGCCCGATGATCCGGGCAGCTTTTCTGTACACCGCGTTCGGTCTGCTGCTGGGCGGCTGTGGCTCCGATCATGCGGCGCCTGCTGCGCTGGTCAGCCGGACCCAGTTACAGTCGCCCGATGCGCCGCGGTTCGGCGGCCTTTCGGCCATCGAGATGTCGGAGGACGGACAAAGTTTCGTTGTGCTCTCGGACCGCGCGCATCTGTTTCACGGCCAGATCCGGCGCGATCCGCAGGACCGTATCGCCGATGTAACCATCGGCCCGGCGGAAAACATCCTGACCGATACGGGCGCATCTTTGGACCAGATCGGCGCGGATACCGAAGGGCTGGCGCAAACCGCCGATGGGGGGCTGTATTTCTCGGTCGAAAGCTATCACGTGGTGAATTACCTGGCACCCGGTGCACAGATGCTTACCTGGATCCCGCCGGATCCCGCCTTCGCCGCGTTTCCGGCCAACCGGGGACTGGAAGCTCTGGCGCTGGATCCCCAAGGGCGCCCGATCGCGATCCCCGAAGGCCGCGCCGCCGACGGCAAACCGCGCCCGGTCTACCGGCTGGAGCCCGACGGGTGGCACCAGCCCTATATGCTGCCCGGCGACGGACCGTTCCAGCCGGTCGGCGCCGATACCGGCCCCGACGGGCGGCTTTACGTTCTTGAACGGCGTCACCGGCTTTGGATCGGATTTGCCAGCCGCGTGCGCAGCTTCCGCTTCGGACCCGATGGATTGGACGACGAACGGCTGGTGCTAAACACACAGCTGTTCGAATTCGGCAATCTCGAAGGGCTTTCCGTATGGCGCGACCGGGCCGGCAACCTGCGGCTCAGCATGGTTTCGGACAATAACGCCCTGCCCTTTGTCCCATCGACACTGGTCGAATTCCGGCTGCCCGCCGCCGCGCCGGACCTGCCCGGGTCTTGAACGGCACCCCGCGCGGGTGTATGCGGCGGCGTTTGCTGGCGCGAACCAAGTCTCCGCAACCTTGCAAAAACGGACAGATACATGACATCCCGCGTGATTCCCGGCGTGCTGGCCATGGCGGCCATCGTCGTTGCTTCGAACATCCTCGTGCAATTCCTGTGCGGCCAGTGGCTGACCTGGGGCGCGTTCACCTATCCTTTCGCATTTCTGGTCACCGACGTGATGAACCGCGTCTATGGCGCGCCCGCCGCCCGCAAGGTGGTTCTGTCCGGTTTCGTCGTAGGCCTGGCGTGCTCTCTGGTCGGGACGCAGATTTCCGGCGAATTCGGCCCGCTGGTGACCTGGCGGATCGCGATCGGGTCTGGGATCGCCTTCCTCTGCGCCCAGCTGATGGATGTGGCGATTTTCGACCGGCTGCGGTTCGGACGCTGGTGGCGCGCGCCGCTGGCCTCGTCGCTCGTCGGGTCCAGCCTGGATACGGCATTGTTCTTCACCATCGCCTTCTCCGCCAGCCTCAGCGGCCTTGAACCCGGCAACGACGTAAGCTGGGCCAATGAAGCCCTGCCCTTGCTCGGCCTGGGTCCTGTCGTTCCGCTGTGGGTTTCGCTGGCAACGGCTGATTGGCTGGTCAAGCTGTCGCTCGCGCTCGTGGCGCTTATCCCCTTCCGCGCGCTGGTTGCCCGTCTGACGCCGCGGATGGCCTAGCCTTGAACGCGGGGCGAGGCGGCGAATTCGACCCATAAAGGCAAATGGTCCGACACACGATAAGACATGGCCCGCGTGCTGAGCGCGGGGGCCGTCTGATACAGAAGCTGTGAAAAATCGAAGCTGCCCGCCTGCACAAGTTCAAGGGTCAGGCGCCGGTGGTCGCCCGCCTCGTACCAGGCGATCTGGTCGTAGAACTTCTTCGGGTTGGGCAGGCCGCCATCGAAAACCGTGCGCGGCTGGTTCATCAGGCCGGCGGGAATAACCAGCCCGGCCGAGGTGAAGGCCTCATAGTTTTCATCTCCCGCCCGGTCGATATTGAAATCCCCCAGCAGCAGCAGATTGCTGGAATAGTGGGTCTTGCGTTCCGCCCAATCGGCCAGCCACCGCGACAGGGCCGCGATTTCGTCCGTCCGGTCTTCGGCGCCGCCGCCATAAATCACATGGGCCGTGACCAGCGTGAACAGGTCATGCCCCGCGCTGAAGCTGACCGCATAGGGCGTGCGGGCGAATTGCCGGAACACCGCGCTGACCTGCAACCCGTCGAAGAATGGATCGTCCGGTTCAGGCAATGACAGCTCCCCCGCCAGCCCCGACAGCCGCACGCGGGCGGTATCGAACAGAAAGCCCATCCGTTCGCCATTGCCCTTTTCGCCCGTATTCACATCGGTGACGATAAAGCTCCATTCCGGGCCCAATGTGGCGGCAAGCACCCGCAGCGCCGTCAGATCGCGCTTTATTTCCTGAATGGCGATCACATCGAACCGGCTGACGATTTCCGCGATGGCCGCCATCGCCCGCCAGTCGCGCTTTGGGCTGTCGTCGTCGTGCGCGAGCCAGCGTTCGGTAAGATTGCCGAAAGCCCGGATATTCCATGTGGCGATCAGCAGATTGCGCCGGACCTGACGCTTGCGCGGCACTTTCAGATCCAGCGCACCCATCAAGCCCGCCATTTCCTGTTGAATGACCGGCGGCACATTCTGTGCGGAATAATCAGGCAGCGGGGAAATTTCAGACATCCCGACCTCGCGATGAACAAGATCACTTTACCATGGATGCAGGTTTTCTTCTTTGAAATCCGGCCAAGCTGTGTAACGATTCTTGTCAGCAGCAACAAACGGAAGGAGGTGATCCAGTGTCGAGAGAGGTATTGGAGAATGGTGTCGGTATGTGTCGGGAGGTTCGCCGATAGGCAGCCCTAACGGCCGTGCGCCGCTCGATCACGGACGGAGGTCCTGACCGGCCCCCTCCTTGCAGTCTCGAAGGGTCGCCCTCAAGGCGGCCCTTTTCGTGACCGCGGTGCAGTGGCTGCGGCACGCCCGGAATGCGTCTTGCGCCCATGCTTCAGATCACCAGCAGTATCGCCCTTCAGGATTGGGAATTGACCGAACAGTTCACCCGTGCGTCCGGACCGGGCGGGCAAAATGTGAACAAGGTCTCCACCGCGGTTGAGCTTCGGTTCGAAGCGGCGCGCAGCCCGAACCTGACCGATCCGGTGAAATCCCGGCTGCGGCGGCTGGCAGGGCGTCGATGGACCGATGACGGGGCGCTGATCCTGCGCGTGGAAGATACCCGTAGTCAGGCCCGCAATCGTGAAATCGCGCGCGAACGTCTGGCCGATCTGATCCGCAAGGCGTTGATCGCGCCGAAACATCGCCGCCCGACCCGCCCCACCAAGGGTTCTGTCCGCAGGCGGCTGGAAACAAAATCGCAACGCGGACAAATCAAAACGTTGCGCGGAAAGATTGATCGCGATGATTAGGCCCGCGCTATTTCGGTGCCTTCCATCGGCGGGAGTCCCAGACTAGATATCCGGCAAACAAAAGGACATCGCTCATGGCCGATCCTGCCATCGCCGCACAGGCCGCCTACGCTTGGGGTTTGCCCTCGGGCCCGCCCCGCGCCATTTCCGGTGCCGGCGACCGAAGCTTCGCTGTCAGCTATCGCGACGGGCGCGACGCGATCCTGCAATTCCACGATCAAAGCACCGGGGACCGGCTGTCGGCCCGGATGAAATGGATCGAGGCCCTGGCCGATACGGGCTTCGCCTGCCCTTGGCCGCAGCGCACATTGGATGGGGCCCTTCTGCTGACGCTCGACACCGGAGACGCGGCCGTCACGCTGATGCAAAAGGTTCCGGGAACCGTGCCCGAGCTTCCGCAGGCAGCGGCTGAACGGCAGGCGCTCTATTTTGCTTTGGGCGAGTTTCTCGCCGATTTTCACCTGAGCGCGGATGCGGTGGATTGTGACGACCTTGGCGACGCCGAGCATGCGTCGCTTGGGTCGGCGGAAGAGATCGCCGACAAATGCCGAACGAGCGCCCAGTTCGATCAGCTGGCGCCTGAAAAGCAAGATGCCATCTTGCAGGTCCTTGATATTGCGGGATCTGCACCGCCGGCTGCGGCCAGTGATTGCGGGGCTATCCATGGCGATTTTACACGCGACCGGATTTTGCGGGAACGCGGTCAGCTTTACTTGACCGGGTTCACCAAGGCAGGGCATGGGGCGCGCATTCTGGACCTGGCGCTGGTACTGCAAGACGCCTGCGATGCGCCGGATTTCCCGTTATTGCGCACGTCCCTATTGGCCGGGTATTGCGATGGGGGTGGCCTGCTCAATACAGATGCGGAATCGTCTCTGCACATCGCGCTGACAGTATTTTCATTGAATTCGATCCTGCACGACAACGCTGAAACCCGTCAGCACCTCAACCGGAAAGGGATGGAACATGCTGCCGGACTGGCTCTGGCGTTTCTTCAGGGACGCCCTCAGAAACCAGCCTGATTTTAATATATCACGCTAGATGTATGTTAACATTTAACCGTTAATTATTAACCTTTATGGACCTGAAAAATTTTTGGCATTCACCTTGTATTCACTGCAGCAAGTTTAATATGATAGATCTAGATGATGTTGTGAAAGTACCAAAAATGGACACCGATCTTAGCACCCTTTCCCTTTCCGAACTGAAGGCTCTGCAAAACAAGGTCGCAAAGGCGATTGATAGTTTTGAAGAACGCCGCCGCAAGGAAGCGTTGGCTGCCGCGGAAGCGACGGTGAAGGAGTTCGGGTTTTCCCTTAGTGATATCGTTTCTCAGACCAAGAAAAGCAGCCTGGCACGCAGCCCTAAATATCAGCACCCCGAAGATCCGACCCAAACGTGGAGCGGGCGCGGGCGCAAGCCGCAATGGTTCAAGGATGCCGAAGAACGCGGCATTCCCGCAGATGCGCTTTTGATCGGATAAATTGCGGCGAGACGTTTCTGCCAGTCGCGTCCGCTTTGGCGCCCGTATTGGGCGTCAAACGATGACCGCACTTGGAACCTGTGCCCCGACGCCAAACACACGCTTGTAGCGCGCCACCTCGTCGGCGGGGCCCATGGCCTTGTTGGGATTGTCGCTGAGCTTGACGGTCGGTCGGCCATCCGCCGCAACCGCTTTGCACACCAGCGAAAACGGCGCCAATCCGTCGTCCGGCACCAGTCCGCGGAAATCGTTCGTCAGAAGCGTGCCCCAGCCGAAGGATACACGAACGCGATCGTGGAACTGCGCGTGCAATTCCAGCATCTTCGCAACGTCCAATCCATCCGAGAAGATGACCAGTTTCTTGCGCGGATCCTCCCCCCGGCTTTTCCACCAGGCGATGGCGATTTCCGCCGCCCCTGCCGGGTCACCGCTGTCGATCCGGATCCCGGTCCAGCCCGCCAGCCAATCGGGCGCGCCGTCAAGGAACCCTTGCGTGCCATAAGTGTCCGGCAGAATGATCCGCAGGTTTCCGTCATGCTCTTCGTGCCAGTCGGCCAGAACACGATAGGGCGCCTGCCGCAGCGCTTCGTCATTTTCTGCAAGAGCGCTATAGACCATCGGCAATTCATGCGCGTTGGTGCCAATGGCTTCCATTTCCTGACGCATGGCAATCAGGCAATTCGATGTGCCGACAAAGCCCGAACCCAGGCCTTCCTGCATGGCCTGCACACACCAATCCTGCCACAGAAAAGAATGCCGCCGGCGCGTGCCAAAATCGGCAATGCGCAGGTCGGGTTGCTGACGCAATCCTTCCACCTTTTCCCACAGCTTGGTCATCGCCCGCGCGTAAAGCACCTGCAGTTCAAACCGGTCCATCCGGTTCAGCACCGCCCGCCCGCGCAATTCCATCAGAACCGCCAGGGCGGGGATTTCCCACAGCATCACTTCGGGCCACTTGCCTTCAAAGGTCAGTTCGTATTGCCCGTCCCGCTTTTCCAGATGATAGGGCGGCAACCGGAAGTTTTCGAACCACTCCATGAAATCGGGGCGGAACATTTGACGCTTGCCATAAAACATGTTGCCCCGAAGCCAGGTGCTTTCGCCGCGGCTAAGGGACAGCGACCGAATATGGTCAAGCTGTTCGCGCAATTCGCCTTCATCCACCAGATCGGCAAGCCGGATCCGCGTCGAACGGTTGATCAGGCTGAAGACCACATGCGTATCGGGCCGATTGCGGAACACCGATTGGCACATCAGAAGCTTGTAGAAATCCGTGTCGATCAGCGACCGGATGATCGGATCAATCTTCCACTTGTGGTTGTACACGCGGGTGGCGATATCGACCATGGCACAGCGCTCCGTCAAACACTGCAGTTAGATCAATCCCTTGTCGCAGGCGCAAGTCTCACATCGAAGCGCCCGGGTCAGACCAGCCGGACACCGGCGTCGCCCATCCCGTCCATCGCTTGTTCCAACGACCCGTCAAGGTCGATGGCGCGGGTCAGATCCGTGCGCACCTCGACGGCGAAGCCCAGCCGCGCCGCATCGACCGCCGAGAAATTGACGCAGAAGTCGGTGGCAAGGCCCACCATCACCAGCCGGTCTATTCCCCTGCTGCGCAGATAGCCTTCAAGCCCGGTGGGCGTCGTGCGATCATTTTCGAAGAAGGCCGAATAGCTGTCGATCCCGGGACGAAACCCCTTGCGCACGATCATATTTGCCCGGTCCACCGTGAGGTCGGGATGAAATGCCGCCCCCGCGCTGCCCTGCACGCAGTGATCGGGCCACAGTACCTGCGCGCCATAGGGCATCTCGACAACATCGAAGGGCGCCCGTTGCGGGTGGCTGGAGGCGAAAGACGCATGTCCGCGCGGGTGCCAGTCCTGTGTCAGCACTACAGCCGCGAAGTCCAGCATCATCGCGTTGATACCCGGCACAACCCCGGATCCGCCCGGAACGGCCAGCGCACCGCCATCGCAAAAGTCGTTTTGCACGTCGATCACGATCAGGGCTTCGCTATCGGGACGCATGGATGTTCCTTTGACTGCCATGGTTTCGGCGTAGTCAGACCGCGCGCAAAAATCAACCGCCGCACAGTGGGCGCCGATTGGGCCATGCTGCAGACGCTCCTCAGCCCTGCGGAAGATCCCGCGAGCCGGCGGGATGCCGATCATCTTGGACGCTGATCGGGACGAGACTGCACGCACGTCGGCCCGCTAAGAAACCCAGCCAACGAGATCCTGCGGGACAGCACAACGACCAATGTCCCAAAGGAAAACCCTAGACACCAGTCGCCAATAAGCTCCCAGCGCGGGCAACGCTTGATCCCGGCGCGCGCTCCGCTTATGGGCCGTGCCATGTTCACCGTCGCCGCACTTTACCACTTCACCCGCTTCGCCGACGCCGACGCCCTGCGCCCGCCGCTGAAGGCGCTCTGCGCTGCGCAGGGTGTGACCGGGTCGCTGCTGATCGCGCCCGAAGGCATCAACGGTACGATCGCGGGCCCCCGCGCGGGCATCGACGCCGTTCTCGCCCATATCCGCGCCCTGCCGGGCTGCGCCGATCTGGTCTGGAAAGAAAGCACCGCCGCAGAACAACCCTTCGGCCGCATGAAGGTGCGCCTTAAGCGTGAGATCGTCACCATGGGCCAGCCGCAGGTCGATCCGCTGGCCGGCACGGGCCATTATGTGGAGCCCACGGACTGGAACGCGCTCATCTCGGCACCGGATGTGGCCGTCATCGACACCCGCAACGATTACGAGGTCGCCATCGGCACTTTCGACGGCGCCATCGACCCGGAAACAGCCAGCTTCCGCGACTTCCCCGCCTGGTGGCAGCAAAATAAACACCGCTTCCACAACAAGCGCATCGCCATGTTCTGC
>JAGQRU010000183.1 GCA_020425105.1 Paracoccaceae bacterium | reverse complement strand
GTGACGTTGGGCGGCGGGATCATCACGCAGAAGCTGTCGTCGCGGGATCTGTTGGCGCCGGCCCGGAAGGCTCCGGCCTCTTCCCAGGCTTTGTAAAGCCGTGCTTCGGCCTCGGCCGCGTTAAAGGTTTTTTCCATAGCCATTGCGTCACGTCCCCGGGGTTTTCACCTTGATGCGCCCGCATATCAACGGGCCGGGCCAAGGCCAAGGGGGCTGAATGGCAAAGGAGGGGCGCGACCGGGGGCGCGGCGCTGACCAATCGCGGGGTTTTCCAGCTTTTGGCGCCGGTCGCAGGACGGGACGGGAAGGGACGGGAAGGGAAGGGGCCCTTGGCGGCCCCTTTTTTGCGCCCGATGCGCCGCTGTTACAAAACTGCGCAATTCGTGAGCGTTTATGATGATTGCATGGATCGCTTGTTAATACTTTCGCTCTTATCTTTAACTTGAGTGAAAAGGGAGGAAGATCCCCGTGTCCGGGTCTGACGAAACAGCCAGCGAGAAGGTGCATGAGAGAGTGCAGCGGGCGCATTGGCCGGCGCGGACTCATGTGGTGATCCTGGACGGGACGCTGTCGACGCTGGATCCGGGGCGCAGCACGAATGCGGGGCGGATCTTCAAGCTTCTGATGGACCTGCCCCCGGCGCACCGGCCCAATATCTATTACGAAGAGGGCATCCAGTGGCATGAATGGCGCAACTGCACCGATGTGCTGACCGGGGCGGGGATCAACCGGCAGATCCGGCGGGCCTATGGGTTTCTGGCGTCGCGCTATCATCCCGGCGACCGGATCTTTCTGCTGGGCTATTCGCGCGGCGCCTTCGCGGTGCGGTCGCTGGCCGGCGTGATCGACCGGGTCGGGCTGCTGAAGCCCAACCGCGCCACGGAACGGATGATCCGTCAGCTGTACCGCCACTATGAATACGACCCGCACGGGCGTCAGGCGCGGCTTTTTGCGCGCAAGTTCTGCCACCCGAATGTGGAAATCGAAATGGTCGGGGTGTTCGACACGGTCAAGGCGCTGGGCTGGCGGCTGCCGATCCTGGCGGGGCTGACCGACAAGGCGCATGCGTTCCATTCCACCCATCTGGGGCATCATATCCGCCACGGGTTTCACGCCCTGGCGATGAACGAGACGCGCGAAGCCTTCGCTCCGGTGCTGTGGACCTGTCCCGAAGGGTGGACCGGCCATGTGGAACAGGTGTGGTTCCGCGGCAATCACGGCGATATCGGCGGGCAGCTGTCGGGGTTCGACGCCGCGCGGCCGCTGTCCAACATCCCGCTGGTCTGGATGCTGGGCAAGGCGGAGGATTGCGGTCTGCCGCTGCCCGACGGCTGGCGCGCGCGCTTTCCCTGCGATGCCGAGGCGCCCAGTTCGGGCGGCTGGCGCGGCTGGGCGAAGCTGTTCGCGCTGCGGCGGCGGCGGCAGGTCGGGCACGATCCGTCCGAACGGCTGCATCCGACGGCCAAACCGCACGCGGTCCGATGGGCGGAAAGCCTGCCTCTGGCGCAGCCGGGGATGTAGGCGGGCGCTAGGAGGCCAGACCTGCGTCCGGCCGGTGTCCCGGGTCCGGGGCGTGGGCCTCGCAGATGGCGGTGCGGTAGGCGGCGGGGGACTGCCCGGTCCAGCCACGAAAGGCGCGGCGGAAACTTTTGGGTTCCGCATAGCCGAGCGCCCGCCCCACCGCTTCAACGGAAAGAGCGGTGTCCGACAGCAGCGCGCGGGCGTGGTCCTGGATGAACCGCGCCCGGATTTCGCGAAACGACGTGCCCTCTTGCTGCAAGGCGCGCTGCAGGCTGCGCGGCCCCAGCGACAGGCGCCGGGCGACGCTGTCTTCCGACATGCCGCCGAGCCGGAATTGCAGGCGCAGCGTTTCCCGCACCACATCTTCCATGGATTTCGGGTGTTGCGCCCCCATGAGCGCGGGAAGATCGCGCAAGGTCACGATGTCCGCCGGTGCCGGGGGATTGGGGTTCGGCGTCGCCAGATCGGCCATGCGGATGGCCAGGGCCGTGCGCGCGGCACCGCCGCGGATCGGCGCGCCCGTCAGATCCTCCAGCGTGGAAAACCCGCTGCTGCCATCGCCGGTCACAGAGATCCATTCCGGGTGCCAGTCCGGTCCCATGAAATGGCGGCAGGCCACGGACATGACGAAAGCGGCGCCTTCGTCGAGATGCCGGTGGCCGACGACCGATTGCAGCCCGGTGTCGAACCCCAGGATCACATTGGGGCCGTCGCGCACCAGCGACACATAGGACCCCGGATGCAGCAGCGGCAGCGCGCGCTGCCCGCGCGCGAGCGCGCCTGCAAGGGTCGCGGCCCCCAGCACGTAATCGGCATAGCCGCGATAGGCGCGATAATCGAAGGCCGCGCCGACCAGCGCGCCAAGGTGGCGTTCGCCGATGCTGCGGGCGACGGATTCCAGCACCACCGCTTCGACGCTGTAGGGCACGAACCCGGCTTCGGCCTTCAACACCTCGCGCCGGATATCGGCCTTGCGCAGGGCCCGGTCGACCACCGACGGGTGCGTGATCCCGTCAAGGATCGCCACGACCTCGGCCAGTTCGGAAAGATGCACCATCGGGAACCGCATAATGAATATTGTCGTAAACTGACCGGTCATGCCATGTCATTCTGAGACCGGAACAGAGGAGCGAAGATGCGTATGGATTTTCTGCCGTCACTGGTGGTGGCGGCCTTGATCATCGGGACGGCGGCAGAGGCGCAGGACACGTCCGACTGGCAGTTCCAGATCACGCCCTATGCGTGGCTGTCCGGACTGGAAGGCGATGTGGGCGCCATTCCGGGCGTTCCGTCGGGCAGCGTGGATCTGAGCTTTGGCGATATTCTGGACGATCTGGATTTCGCCGGGATGGTGATGGCCAGCGCCCGCAACGGTCCCTGGGTCATCTATCTCGACACGGCCTATGTGCGGACCTCTTCGACCGAAAAGCTGGGGGGGCGGGTTTTCGACCGGGTCGATGTCGAAAGCGAAACCGCGAACCTGGCGCTTTCCGTCGGCCGGGCGTTTGCCGAAACGCCGGGCGGGTCCGTCGATGTCTATGTTGGCGCCCGTGCCTGGTGGATGGAAAACCGGTTCGACCTGCACGGCGTCCGTGGCGGCAGGTCCAAGCGCACCGAAGACGCAAACTGGATCGATCCGCTGATCGGCATTTCGGCTCGCACGCAGGTGGCGGACCGGTGGATCTTGTTCGGCGCGCTTGAGGCGGGCGGATTCGGCGTCGGATCCGACAACGCATGGTCGGCTTTGGCCGGGGCCACCTATCAGGTCACCGACAGGTTCGGCGCGACCTTCGGCTGGCGGCATCTGGCGGTCGATTACAACAGTAACGGCGTGCTGTTCGATGTCCATCAAGCGGGCCCGGTGCTGGGCGCCACCTTCAAATTCTGACGGTCAGCGCAGACGCGGAGCGCGGATGTTTCAAAACCCGTCACCGGCGCGCAGCGGATGCGGGCGCCGGCGGCCCGGAACGACTTGAGGCACGGCCAGAGCGGCCGGGCAAGAATGGAGCATTGACATGATGGTATTACGCCGCTGCATCGGACCTGTTGCCATGGCCGCTTTTCTGTCGGGCGGGGCCGTGCTGGCCCAGACGCCCGAGAGCGGTCCGCCGGTGCCCGAGACCATTGAGGTGACCATCGACAATTTCGTCCGCGCGGCCACGGATGTCGAGTTCGCGAAATATTCGGCGCTGGCGGGCGGGGTGAACCGGTTCTTCCATTTCCGCGAACCGACCCCGGTTCAGAGCCAGCCGACGATCCGCATGAACCGCGACACGCTTTACAGCGCCGCGATTGTGGACATCAGCGAAGGCGCGACGCTGACGCTGCCCGATGCCGGCGACCGGTACATGACCGCGATGGTGGTCAATCAGGACCATTACACCGAAGAGGTGTTCTTCGGCGGCGGCACCCATACGCTCGACATGGCCACGTTCGGCACGCCGTATGTGGCGGTGTTCCTGCGGGTTCTGGTGGACGCGTCCGATCCGCAGGATGTGGCGGCGGTGAACGCGCTTCAGGACCGGATGTCGGTCGAGGCGGGCTCTGCCGCGCCCTTTGTCGTGCCGCCCTATGACCGCGCGGCCTTCGACCGTCTGCTGCACGCGGTGATCGAGCTTGGCAGCTTCGCGCCCGACAGTTTCCGCGTGTTCGGCAAGCGGGAAGACGTGGGCCCCCTGCGCCATTTCATCGGCACGGCGGTCGGGTGGGGCGGGCTGCCCGAGACGGAGGCGTTTTATCTGAGCGTCGATCCGGGGCTGCCGGTGGGTGCCTATGCGATTTCGGTGCCCGCCGATGTGCCCGTCGGGGCGTTCTGGTCGGTGAGCCTTTATAACGCGGCGGGCTTTTTCGAGCCGAACCCGGAAGACGCCTATGTGGTGAATTCTGTCATGGGCACGCGCAACGACGATGGCAGCATGACCGTGCATCTGGGCGGCTGCGGCGATGGCCGGGTGAACTGCCTGCCGATCATGGACGGGTGGAACTACACCGTGCGGCTGTACCGGCCCGGGCCTGAAATTCTCGACGGACGCTGGAGCTTTCCGGCGGCTCTGCCAGCAGACTAAGGAAAAGGATTGCTATGATGCGACTATTGCTGACATGCGCGCTTTTTGCGCCGGCCCTTCTGCCGTCCCTCGCGGCGGCGCAGGAGGTCACGGTGGAAACCTTCGTGCGTGCGGAATCCGATCACATGATGCGGGTCAACCTGCAGGCGCTGGGGCTTGAGCCCGGGCAGCTGATCCATATGCGCGAACCGACGACGGCGGCGAACCAGACGGTCATCCGCAGCAATCAGGACACGCTCTATTCCAGCAGCATCATCGACCTGTCGGAGCCGGTGACCATCACCCTGCCGGAGATCGGCGGCCGGTACATGTCGATGCAGGTGATCAGTCAGGATCACTATATCTTCGTCGAAACGCAGCCCGGTTCTTATACGCTGACGCAGGATCAGGTGGGCACGCGCTTCGCCACCGTGCTGATCCGCACCTTCGTGGATGTCAACGACCCGGACGATGTGGCCAAAGCCCATGCGGCGCAGGACGGGATCACGATGGCGGGCGGCGGTGCCGGACCGTTCGACGCGCCGGACTGGAACCTGGACGACCTGGCCCAGGCGCGCAAGGCGCTGAACGATGTCGCGGCGCTTGGGTTCGAATCCACCTATGCGTTCGGCACCCGGCAGGAGACCCGGCCCATCGACCATCTGGTCGGGGCGGCTGCGGGCTGGGGCGGGCTGCCGGTGAAGGCGGCGTATTACGTGGTCGACAGCGTCGAGGCGAATGACGGCACCACGCCGCATGAAGTGACGGTGTCGGATGTGCCGGTGGACGCGTTCTGGTCGGTCACGGTCTATAACGCCGACGGCTATCTGGACGCCAATGATCTGGGGCGAAACAGCTATAACAACGTGACCGCGGCCCCGAACGCGGATGGCAGCTTCACGTTGCATTTCGGCGGCTGCGACGATGGCCGGGGGAACTGCATTCCGATCAGCGCGGGCTGGAGCTATGCGATCCGCATGTACGGTCCGCGCCCGGAGCTTCTGGACGGCAGTTGGACCTTTCCGGCGATCGAGCCCGCGGGCTGATGCGCGGCCCGGGTGACCCATCGGATATCTGGCAGCGATGAAGGACCATGCCATGACATACAAGACACGCGCGGCGCTTGGCATCGCCGCCGCCCTTTGCCCGGCGGCGGCGCTGGCGCAGAGCAGCGCCGATCTGGCGAAAAAGCTGGCCAACCCGATAGCGGCGATCATCTCGCTGCCCTTCCAGTTGAACTATGACGACAATCTGGGCCCCGACGATCGGGGCGACCGGACGACGCTGAACTTTCAGCCGGTCATTCCCTTCACGCTGGAAAACGGCGCCAATGTGATCACCCGGACGATCATCCCCTATATCTGGCAGGAAGATGTGGTGCCCGGCACGTCGCAGGAGGGCTTCGGCGACATTCTTCTGAACGCCTGGTATTCGCCGCAACCGACCGGAGGGCTGATCTGGGGGGCGGGTCCCATCGTGCGGGTGCCGACCTACAGCGATGTGTCCAGCGACACCTGGGCGGCGGGCGTGACCGGGATTGTGCTGAAACAGACCGGGCCGTGGACCTATGGAGCGCTGGCCAACCATCTTTGGGATGTGGAAAGCGACCCGACGACGCCGACCAATGCCAGTTTCATCCAGCCCTTCGTCGCCTTTACGACCCCGGGCGCCTGGACCTATTCGCTGCAAAGCGAAAGCACCTATGACTGGGAAAACGACCAGTGGTCGGTGCCGGTCAATGCGGCGGTGTCGAAGCTCGTCATGTTCGGGAAGTTGCCGGTCAACCTGCAGGCCGGGGCCGGATACTGGGCCGAAACCCCCGATGGCGGGCCCGAGGACTGGCGGTTTCGGTTCCAGATGCAGTTCGTGCTGCCAAAGGGCTGAGGTCGGCGCGCGGGGGGGGCAGCGGGGCGGCACGTTGTGACAATTGCGATGGTTGCGGCCCCGGGGGCGAGGTCTTAGCGTCCGGGGAGACTCATCCGATTTTCCCTGCCGCGGCCCCGCCTGTGATTTTCTGGCGATCCGGCGCTGGCGCAGGTCCTGCGGGCGGCTGCCATGAAACCCAAATTGCTGACCACTCTTCCCGGATATACGCGGGGCCAGTTTCGCGATGACGCGCTGGCCGGGGTGACCGTGGCGCTGGTGGCGCTGCCGCTGAGCCTGGCGATTGCGATTGCCTCGGGGGCGCCGCCGGAAACCGGGCTGGTCACGGCGATTGTCGCGGGGTTCCTGATTTCGCTGCTGGGCGGCAGCCGGGTGCAGAT
>JAGQRU010000182.1 GCA_020425105.1 Paracoccaceae bacterium | reverse complement strand
CGCTGGCCTCGATCCTGATCGCCGTGCCGATGGGGGTGGCGGGAGGGCTGGCGCTTGGGATCCTGTCCTATCGCCTGCCGCTGGTGGAGCGTCTGCTGCGCCCGGTGCTGGACCTGATGCAGACGGTGCCGGTCTTCGCCTATCTGGTGCCGATCCTGTTCCTGTTCGGGTTCGGGCCCGTCTCTGCGCTGGTTGCCACCGTCATCTATGCCATGCCGCCCATGGTGCGCGTGGCCACCGTGGCATTGCAGGGCGTGCCGGGCGAGGTCATCGAAGCCGGGCGCATGGCCGGATGCACCCGGCGTCAGATGATGTGGAAAGTTCTGGTGCCCTCGGCCATGCCGACACTGATGGTGGGCGTGAACCAGGTGATCATGCTCAGCCTGAACATGGTCATCATCGCGTCGATGATCGGCGCGGGCGGGCTGGGCTATGACGTGCTGACGGCGCTCAGGCGGCTCGATATCGGCGGCGGGATCGAGGCGGGGCTCGCCATTGTGGTCATGGCCATCGCGCTCGACCGGCTCAGCCAGGCGTTTGCCACGCGGGGGCCGTCGCCGCTGTCCGATGCATCCTTGCCTTTTACCGCCCGCCACCGGCGCAGCCTGACCGTGCTGGCGGTGGTTCTGGGCACCACGCTGGCGGGGCTTCTGGTGTCGCCGCTGGCGCGCTATCCCGAGGCATGGACCTTGACCACCGGCCCCGTCTGGGCCGACGCGATGGAATGGGTCAACGTCAATTTCTTCGATGCGTTCGAAGCGGTGAAGACCTTCTTCCTGACCTGGCTGCTGCTGCCGGTGAAGCGGTTCTTCACCGGGATTCCCTGGGCCTGGGGCATCCTGGCCGTCGGGCTGGCCGCAGGCCGTGTCGGCGGCTGGAAGCTGGGGCTGATGGCGGCGGCGATGACGGGCTTCATCGCGGCGTCGGGCCTTTGGGGCAAGGCGATGATCACGCTTTACCTGTGCGGCGTGTCGGTCTTTCTGGCCACGCTGATCGGCATCCCGCTGGGCATCTGGGCGGGGCAGAACGCGCGGGCCAACACGGTGATCGGCGCGGTCATCGACACGCTGCAGACGCTGCCCAGCTTCGTCTATCTGATCCCGGTGGTGATGCTGTTCCGGGTGGGCGATTTCTCGGCCATGATCGCGGTGGTGCTTTATGCGCTGGCGCCCGCCGTGCGCTATGCCGCCCACGGCATCCGCGCGATCGAGCCCGAGATGATCGAGGCCGGGCGCGTGTCCGGCTGCACCGAGGCCCAGTTGTTGCGCCGGATCAAGCTGCCGCTGGCGGCGCCATCGCTTCTGCTGGGGTTGAACCAGACCATCATGCTGGCGCTGTCGATGCTGGTGATCACCGCCTTGGTGGGTACCCGCGATCTGGGGCAGGAGGTCTATATCGCGCTGACCAAGGCCAATACCGGCGCGGGCATCATTGCCGGGCTGAGCGTCGCCTTCATCGCCATCATTTCCGACCGCATCGTGTCGGCACTGGCGCGGGATGCACGGGAAAGGCTGGGGTTGAAATGACGATCGCAGACGCAATGGCCCGGGCGCTCGCCTTGCCCTGCTGGCAGGATCCGGGACGCCCCGAACCGCTGGGCGGCGGGATCACCAATGTGAACCTGAAGGTGACCGACGCGACCGGCACCTATGTGGTGCGGCTGGGCGACGACATTCCTGAACACGGGGTGATGCGGTTCAACGAACTGGCCATCAGCCGGGCGGCCCATGCGGCGGGGATTTCACCGGCGGTGCGCCATGCCGAACCCGGCGCGCTGGTGCTGGATTTCGTCGATGCGGCGCCCCTGACCGAAGAAGACGTGCGCGACGCTGACACGCTCGACCAGATCACGGCGCTGGTCCGGCGCGTCCATGATGAGGTTACCCCCCGCCTGCGCGGCGCGGTGCTGACCTTCTGGGTCTTTCACGTGCTTCGGGACTATGCCGCGACGCTGGCCGAACGCGGGTCGCCGCATCTGCCGCTGCTGCCCGATCTGATGGATCAGGCGCGGCGGCTGGAAGTTGCCATCGGTCCGGTGCGGCTGGTGCTGGGCCACAACGACCTGCTGCCCGGCAACATCCTGCGCGGGGCCGACCGGTTGTGGCTGATCGACTGGGAATATGGCGGGTTCAACTCGCCGCTGTTCGATCTGGGCGGGCTGGCGACCAATAACGGGCTGGAGGAGGACGCCGAGCGGCACATGCTGACCGCCTATTTCGGCGCCTCGCCCGATCCACTTCTCTGGCGCCGCTATACGGCGATGAAATGCGCCTCGCTCCTGCGGGAAACGCTGTGGAGCATGGTGTCGGAACTGACCTCGACGCTCGATTTCGACTATGCCGCCTATTCGGCGGAAAACCTCGCCCGCTACCGGCGGGCGCATGCAGACTTCCAAGCCCTGAAGGACCCGTCATGAGCGATTTTCCCAAGACCGCCCGCGCCGTCATCGTGGGGGGCGGCATCGTCGGCTGCTCCACCGCGTATCATCTGGCGAAGCTGGGCTGGGATGTGGTGCTGCTGGAACGCAAGAAGCTGACCTCGGGCACCACCTTTCACGCTGCCGGGCTGGTCGGACAGCTTCGGTCGAACGCCAACATCACCCAGCTTCTTGGGTATTCGGTGGACCTTTACAAAACGCTGGAGGCCGAGACGGGACAGGCGACCGGATGGAAGATGAATGGCGGGCTGCGTCTGGCCTGCAACGAAGAACGCTGGACCGAGGTCAAACGTCAGGCCACCACGGCGCATTCCTTCGGGCTGGACATGCAGCTTCTGACGCCCTCGGAAGCGCAGGAGTTGTGGCCGCTGATGACCATCGACGATCTTGTCGGCGCGGCCTTCCTGCCCACCGACGGGCAGGCCAACCCGTCCGACATCACCCTGTCGCTGGCCAAGGGCGCCCGCATGGCCGGCGCGCGGATCTTCGAGGACACGAAAGTCACCGGCGTGACGGTCGAAAAGGGCGTGATCCGGGGGGTGGAGACCGAAAAGGGCGCCATCGAAACCCCGGTCGTCATCGCCTGTTGCGGCCAGTGGACCCGCGCTTTCGCCAGGACCGTCGGGGTGAATGTGCCGCTGGTGTCGATGGAACACCAATACATGGTCACCGAACGCATCGACGGCGTCACCTCCGACATGCCCACCCTGCGCGACCCTGACCGGCTGACCTATTACAAGGAAGAAGTCGGCGGGCTGGTCATGGGCGGCTATGAGCCCAATCCCAAACCGTGGGCGGTGAGCGGCATTCCGCAAGGGTTCCACTACACGCTTCTGGACAGCGATTTCGATCATTTCGAACAGATCATGGAATTGTCGCTGGGCCGGGTGCCGGCACTGGAAACTGCCGGGATCAAGCAGCTGGTGAACGGGCCCGAAAGCTTCACCCCGGACGGAAATTTCATTCTGGGCGAGGCGCCGGAGCTGAAGAATTTCTTCGTCGGCGCCGGGTTCAACGCGTTCGGCATCGCCGCCGGGGGCGGGGCGGGCATGGCGCTGGCCGAATGGGTCGCGAAGGGCGAGCCGCCCTTCGATCTGTGGCCCGCCGATATCCGCCGTTTCGGGCGGCCCCATTTCGACAGCGACTGGATCCGCACCCGCACGGTCGAAGCCTATGGCAAGCATTACACCATGGCCTGGC
>JAGQRU010000181.1:2514-4420 GCA_020425105.1 Paracoccaceae bacterium | reverse complement strand
CCGTGGAAGCCGGTCGCCATGAAGAACGAGGCGCCATAGATGTTGCCGGCAAAGCCAAAGGCGGCGTGGCTGTATTCGTAGCCTTGCAGCACGGTGAAGCACAGGCCCAGCACCACGGCCAGGATCAGACCGTTGGCCATGTCCTTGCGGTTGTTGTCATGCACCAGCGCGTGGTGCGCCCAGGTCGCGGCGCACCCCGACAGCAGCAGGATCAGCGTGTTGATGAGCGGCAGGTGCCAGGGGTTGAAGGTCTCGATCCCGGCGGGCGGCCAGGGGCCGTCCACGGCGGGGTAATCGGGCCCCATCGGATAGAGCGCGTGCTTGAAGAAGGTCCAGAACCACGCCGAGAAGAACATCACCTCGGACATGATGAACAGGATGAAACCATAGCGCAGGCCGATCACCACGACCGGCGTGTGGTCGCCCGACTGGCTTTCGACGATGACGTCCGCCCACCAGGCATACATGGTGTAAAGCACGCCGACGAAGCCGATCAGGAAGATCCACGGCCCCATGTCGTGCATCCACAGAATGCCGCCGGTCAACATGGTAAAGGCCGAGACCGCGCCGACGAACGGCCAGATCGACGGTGGCAGGACGTGGTAATCGTGGTTCTTTGCGTGGGCCATATGGGTTCCCTCAGACTTTCCCGTTTCTTGCCGCTTGCGCGGTCCTTTCGTTCCCGGCCCCGGTTTGCGGGTGCCGAATTCCTCAGTTCGTCTCGACCGTGGCTGCCTGGCTGTCGTCGGGCAGCTCTGCCGGGTGGAAGGTATAGGACAAGGTGATCGTGGTCAGCCCCTCGGCCTGGACATCGGGATCGTCGAGGATGTCCGGATCGACATAGAAGGTGACCGGCATCTGCACCCGTTCACCGGGTTGCAGAACCTGCATGGTGAAGCAGAAGCAGGCGATCTTGATGAAATACCCGCCCGCCGAATAGGGCGTCACGTTGTAGCTGGCCGACCCCGCGATCACATGGTCGGTGGGGTTATAGGCCTCGTAGAACGCCATCCCGGTCTCGCCCAGCCGCAGGCGCATGGTCCGTTCGACCGGGTGGAACTCCCACGGGAAGCCACGCTCGACGCTGGCGTCGAAGCGGACCTCAACCTCCTGGTCCAGCACCACATCCGAGGGGCGCTCGGCTCGTGCCGTGGTGCCGCCGTAGCCGGTGACACGGCAGAACAGGTTGTAGGCGGGAATCGCGGCCCAGGCCAGCGCACCCATCAGCACCACCACGGCAACGGTCGTCGCCGCCGTCCGGCCAATGCCGTCAAGGCTGCGCCACCACCGCATCATTGGCCCGCCTCCGCCCCGGTCGGGTGGGTGCTGTGACGCGGGCTGAGCTGATAGGTGTGGTCATAGCCCTGCATGTCGCTGCCCTGGCTGATCTTCACCATCGTCAACCCGAAGGTCAGCAAGATGAAGGCCGCCAGCACCAGCCCCAGCCCGACATTGCGGCTGCGGCGGCGGCGGTGCAGTTCGTGTTCCTGTGTCAGCCCCATGTCACCGTCCCCCAATGCGCCAGTTCGGCCAGCCGGTCGGCCCAGGGCGTCGCCTCGACCAGGAAGGCCATGAAATGCAGGAACAGATAGGCCAGGGACAGCGCGAAGAAACGCTTTTCAACGGCGTAATTGTCGGCCTGCGCGGTTTCCTCGGGGCGGCGCCAGATGCGGATCGCCCCGATCAGGAACAGCACGTTCAACACCAGCGAGACCGCGAAATAGATCGGCCCCCCGATGGTGGTGAACGCCGCCGCCAGCGCCACCGGCATCAGCGCCACGGTATAGACCAGGATGTGCGCCCGCGTGGCCCGGCGGCCGTGGGTCACGGTCAGCATCGGCACGCGCGCCTTGTCGTAATCGTCGTTCATGAACAACGCCAGCGCCCAGAAATGGGGCGGCGTCCA
>JAGQRU010000181.1:0-2398 GCA_020425105.1 Paracoccaceae bacterium | reverse complement strand
AGCGCTTCAGCCACATGGTGTAGACCACCGCGTAGAAGAAGATGGTGAAGGCCAGAAGCCCGCCGGCCAGCAGGTTCGTGGCCAGCGACAGCATCACCACGCTGAGCCCCGACAGCGCCAGCCCCAGGCCCAGGGCTTCGCCGGGCTGGATGGTGCCCGCGGGCAAGGGACGCTTGGCGGTGCGACGCATGACGCGGTCGATGTCCGCATCCCACCACATGTTCAGCGCGCCCGACGCGCCCCCGCCAAGGGCGATGAACAGGATCGAGGTGAAGGCCACCATCGGATGCACCTGCCCCGGCGCCACCATCAGGCCGACAAACGCCGTAAACACCACCAGCGACATGACCCGCGGTTTCAGCAGGGCCACATAATCGCCAAAACCGGCCTCGCCGGTCTGGGATGTGGAAAGGGTGGTGGCGTCGCTCATTCCGGTCTCCTGCAAGCTGCCCGGCCATCCGGGCAGCGGCGTGTCAGTTTCGTGCGCTTAGCGCGACGCGACGGTATAGGACGTGGGCATCCCGGCGAATTCTTCCTTCGCCGAGGACAGCCAGGACGCATAGGCCTCTTCGCTGACCGCCTTCACGGTGATCGGCATATACGCGTGGTCCTTGCCGCACAGTTCGGAACACTGACCGAAATAGACGCCTTCCTTTTCGACCGAGAACCAGAGCTGCGCCAGACGGCCCGGCACCGCGTCCTGCTTCACGCCGAAGGCCGGCACTGCCCAGGAATGGATCACGTCGGCACCGGTCACCTGCACCACGATGGTCTTGCCCACCGGCACCACCATCGCATTGTCGGTCGCGAGCAGATATTCGTCATCGGCATAGCCGTAATCGGACAGCGATGCCCGGTCGAGCAGCAGCGCGTCGAAGCCGAAACCTTCATCGACATATTCATAGCCCCAGTACCACTGATACCCGGTCGCCTTGATGGTGATGTCGGCCTCGGGGATCTCCTGCTGCTTGAACAGGATCGGCAGCGAAAACGCGCCAATGAACACCAGGATCAGGATCGGCACGATGGTCCAGGCGACCTCCAGCGGCGAATTATGGGTAAATCGTGCCGGTGTCGGGTTGGATTTCTGGTTGAACCGCAACCCCACGACGACGAGCAGGCCGGTGACCAGCAGAACGATCGCGGTGATGATGACCAGAATGAAACCGTCGAGCCATTGCAGTTCGTGGGCCAGCTCTGTCGCTGCCTCCTGGAACCCCATGCCGCCGGCTGCGGGCTTTCCGATCCGGGGCAGTTCGCCCAGAGCGTCTTGAGCCTGAACCGCCGTCGCGCCAAGGGCAGCGAAGGCAGCAGAGATAAAGCCAAGTTTTGGCAGAGCTGTTTGCATATTCTCTTCCTGTTGATTTCGCACAAAGAGGCGGTCCATGATCGCCTGACCCTCCCTGCCGCAATCACCCATTGCTGTGACGCGTTCAAAAACCATATTTGGATGGGCCGAACAAGTCATAGGCGCTGCGACATACCGAACTTTTTGATCCCGATCATATACAGGACCCTGCCGACATGCATGCTGGAAAGTTTGACCCATTCGCCACAAAGCTCGATCGCGACGCGGCGCTGCGGCATTTGCAGGCGGCGACGGACGGCGCGGATGACGGCGAACTCTTCATGGAAAACAGCCGGTCTGAGGTTCTGAGCTTCGATGACGGACGCCTGCGCACCGCCAGTTTCAACGCGTCCGAAGGATTCGGATTGCGGGCGGTTCTTGGCGAAACCTCGGCCTATGCCCATGGGACGGAAATCAGCGAAACGGCTCTGGCGCGGGCTCTGGGCACCGCCCGGCTGGCGCTTGGCAATGGCGGCGGCGTGATGGCCGACGCCCCGGCACGGACCAATCGGCATCTGTATCGGGATTTCGACCCGCTGACCGAGGTCGACTTCGCGTCGAAGGTTGCGGTGCTGCGCGCGGTGGACAGCTTCGCCCGCGATGCCGATCCGCGGGTGGTGCAGGTAACGGCGAGCCTTGCCGCATCGCTTCAGCAGGTGGCGATCCTGCGTCCGGACGGCATGTTGCTGACCGATTCCCGGCCGATGACACGGCTTAATGTCTCGGTGATCCTTGAAGAAAACGGCCGCCGGGAAAGCGGAACCAGCGGCGCGGGCGGCCGGCGGCCGCTGTCCCTGCTCACCGATCCGGCCCATTGGCAGGGCGCCGTGACCGAGGCGATTCGCATCGCCCGGGTCAATCTGGGTGCCGAACCGGCGCCGGCGGGGATCATGGACGTTGTGCTGGGTCCGGGCTGGCCGGGGATCCTGCTGCACGAAGCCGTGGGGCACGGGCTGGAAGGCGATTTCAATCGCAAGAAGAGCTCCGCCTTTTCCGGGCGGCTGGGCGAACGGGTGGCCTCCCCCGGGGTGACGGTGGTCGATGACGGCA
>JAGQRU010000180.1 GCA_020425105.1 Paracoccaceae bacterium | reverse complement strand
TCGACGTCTTCATCTGCAAGATCCGCCGCAAGCTGAAAGCGCTGACCGGTGGGGATCCGCTGATCGCAACCGTCTGGGGGCGCGGCTATGTGCTGCGCGATCCAACGTCCTTGCGCGGGGCAAAGACGCGGCGGCAGGCCGCGGGGTAACCGCGGCCCGAGCTTTATCGTCGGGCTTTGCCGTCAGGCGGCCAGTTGCGGAATGGCCGCGCGCGCGGCGTCCAGCTTGGCGGCGGCATCGGCCGCAAGCGCATCGGCCGCGATGATTTCAACGTCGCTTAGCCCGATAAAGCCCAGCACATGGCGCAGGTATCCGGTCATATGGTCGATGGGCGACCCGACCTCGGTCCCGCCAGAGGCCACAGCCAGGATCACGCGCTTGCCTGTCAGCAGCCCGACGGGGCCGTTTTCGGTATAGCGGAAGGTGCGTCCGGCACGGGCCACCAGGTCGATCCAGGCTTTCAGCACGGCGGGCATGTTGAAGTTATAGATCGGCACGCCGATCACGATCACCTCTGCGGCTTCCAGTTCGGCCACCAATTCTTCGGACAGGGCCAGCTTTTCAACCTGCTCGGGGCTGCGCTGATCGGCGGGGGTGAAATTCGCGCCGACCCAGGCCGCGTCGATGAACGGCAGGCCGCCGCTCAGGTCGCGGCGCACGATCATTCCGCCGTCTTTGGCGAACCGCTCGGCGATGGATTGGCTGAGCTCGCGGGTTACCGATTCCGACTGACGGGCCGAGCTGTCGATATGCAGGATCTGGGTCATGTGAAGCATCCTTTGCTATGATGGCCCATAGCTATGGATAGTGCGAGGTCGCGTAAATTCGCGCAAAGCCAACATCACCTGTGCAAATTTGCGCAATCTGGCGCGGATGCTTTCTGCGCCGAGTACGCATCTGCAGCGCATATTACCTTGTTCCCGTATGGATTGTCGGGCTTTATGGCCGTGAATTGTGATCAGCCACGATGTATGCCGATGCCTGTTGATGCTTGGGATGAAATCCGCACGGCCTATCATGTCGCCCGCCAGGGCACCGTGTCTGGTGCGGCGACCGAATTGGGGGTGCATCACGCGACGGTCATCCGCCATGTCGACGCGCTCGAGGCGCGGCTGGGCACCAAACTGTTTCAACGCCATGCCCGGGGATACACCGCCACCGAAGCGGGGCGGGATCTGTTGCAGGTCGCCCAGGCCACCGACGATCAGTTCACCCAGCTTGTCGGGCGCCTGCGGGGGCGCGGCGAGTTGGTCAGCGGCGAACTTGTGGTGACCAGTCTGGCGGCTTTTTCGCCGTTGCTGGCGCCGGTGGTGGCCCGTTTCCGCGAGGCGCATCCCGATGTCACCATCCGGCTGCTGAACGACGAACGGGTGTTCCGGCTGGAATACGGCGAGGCGCATGTGGCCTTGCGCGCCGGGCAGAAGGCGCCGGACCAGCCCGACAACGTTGTGCAGCGTCTGGGCGTGATGCCGACCGGGCTTTACGCCGTGCGCGCCTATCTGGACCGCGCGGGCCGGCCGCGCGGCATGAACGACCTGCCGTCGCACCGGTTTGTCGGCCCCGATAACGTGGACAGCCGCGCACCCTATAACAAATGGCTGCGCGATGCGGTGCCCGAGCGTCAGATCGTTTTCCGCTGCACCGACTCTCAGGCTACGCTGCACGCGGTGCTGTCCGGCGCCGGGCTGGGCTTTATCCCGGTGTGGGAAGCCGCGCGGTATCCGGACCTTGTCGCCGTCGTCCCGCCGCAGCCGGAATGGGGCACGGGCCTGTGGCTTGTGACCCATGTGGATCTGCACCGGACGCTGAAGGTGCAGACCCTGCTGGCGCATCTGAAGCAAGAGGCGAAGGCCTGGGAGACCGACTGATTAGTCCGTGTCACCGATGCCCGTGTCCTGGGCGGCGTCCAGCTCCTGGCGCAAGAAGCGTTCGAACGCGTCCAGATGAACCGGTTCGAACTGGCCGAACCCCTGCATCCAGACACTGGCGCTGCGCAGCGCGTCGGGTTCCAGCTTGCACCACTTCACCCGGCCGCGTTTTTCCTGCGTGATCAGCCCGGCCCGGGTCAGAATGACAAGATGCTTCGAAATCGCCGCCAGCGACATCTGGAACGGCTCGGCTACATCCGTCACGGCCATGTCGTCTTCCAGCAGCATCGACAGGATCGCGCGGCGCGTGGGATCGGCCAGGGCCGCGAAAACGGTGTCGAGCGGGTCGGACATGGCAGCGCCTTAGGCAGCGTGAACGTCGCGGTCAAGCAGGGCGACGCTGCGGCGCCCTGCCGCTTGTTCCTGCCATAGACGCCCTTGTTTCGCCATTCTCAACCGGTTGGTTGAATTTGCAATGGCGCCGCAAGCGGGTGCGACGTCTGCGCACCTCTCGACATATCGCATATATATCAATTATTTGCCGGTACTTTTGGGCGGTCCCCGATGCGTTGACTCGGCGCGCGTGGGCTCCTAGGGTCCGCCAGAACCTGATGGGGGCATGAATGGCCAACGGGCCCGAGGACCGGCTCCGGGAACTTGAAGACCGGATAAAAGCCGCCAAACGCGGTACTGGCCCCAAGAAGCCGCATCAGGAAGAACACTATTCCCAGGCACAGCATGCCTGGCGGATGGTGATCGAGCTGGTGGCCGGTCTGGGGATCGGCTTCGGCATCGGATACGGTCTGGATGCGGTCCTTGGAACGCGGCCGATCATGATGGTGCTGTTTATATTACTGGGCTTTGCGGCCGGGGTGCAGACGATGATGCGCACGGCGAACGAGATCCAGGAAGAGCGGAAGGCCCAGGCCGCCGCGAAAAGCGATCCGCCCCCGATGGGCGACTGAAACAACGCCGTGTCCTCGGGCGCGGCCAGGCAAGAGGGACGACACGTGGCAACGGAAGAAGCAGCCGAAGGCGGTCTTGTTTTTCACCCGATGGATCAGTTCATCGTCAAGCCCCTGTTCGGGCATGGCGATGTGCATTGGTATACGCCCACCAACGTGACGCTCTGGCTGGCCCTGACCGTGCTGGCGATCACCGCGCTGCTGGTGCTTGGAACCCGTGAAAGCAAGATCGTTCCGGGCAAATCGCAATCCATCGCGGAACTGGCCTATGGCTTCGTCTACAAGATGGTCGAAGATGTGGCGGGCAAGGATGGGGTGAAATTCTTCCCCTATATCATGACCCTGTTCATGTTCATCGTGTTTGCGAACTTCCTGGGCCTGCTGCCCATGTCCTTCACCACGACCAGCCATATCGCCGTGACCGCGGTTCTGGCCCTGGCTGTGTTCCTGACGGTGACCATCGTCGGTTTCGTGAAGCACGGTGTTTCGTTTCTTGAACTGTTCTGGGTGTCGTCGGCGCCGCTGCCTCTGCGCCCCGTGCTGGCGCTGATCGAGGTGATTTCCT
>JAGQRU010000179.1 GCA_020425105.1 Paracoccaceae bacterium | reverse complement strand
GCGTCAGCGGCCGGTCGATCCCCGGGCTGGACACTTCGAGCGTATAGGCCTCTTCCAGCGGGTCCTCGACGTCGAGCACCGCCGACACCGCCGTCGAGATGCGCGCGCAATCGTCCACCTCGATGCCGCCATTCGGCTTGTCGGCCATGATCTGCAAGGTTTTGGACTTGCCGCTCATCAGGCGCACACGCACCAGTTCGTACCCCATGTCTTCGATCACGGGGCCGATAATACCGGCCATACGCTGGTCGATGGCCGCTTTGGCGATGAGATCAGTCATCTTCGTCGGTCTGCCTGAGTTGATAAGACACAAAAAAACGGGCGCGCGGCCCGTCGATCTTTCCCGGTGGTACGCCGGATACTCCGCCGCGCCGCTGTTCCTGACCAGATAGGCCGTTGCCGCAGGGATTGCAAGCGCGAATGCGGGCGGCGGGCGTGGCGGAATATGGATGGGGCCATAATCGACCATAGCACCTAGAAATCCGATCGCGGGCGGGCGCGGATCCAGTCTTCCAGCACCGGGTCGCTGATCGACCACATGCCATCGATCTTGTCCAGAATGGACCGGCTGGCAAGCGTGTCGCGTGCGGTCTGCAACCGCGTGGTGTTGGGCGGCCGGTCCCCGGTCAGGGCTTCGACGAAATCCAGTCCGTTGCGCCCGGTCGGCTGCGGCACTTTTTCCGCGATCATCCGCGCCGTGGCCCGTTGCAGCGGGGTCAGACCCAGCCACAGATGGTCGAATTCGAACTCCGCCGCCAGATCCGTTTCGACCTGCTTCAGCAATGCCTCCTTGTCCGACGCCGGGTTGAACACCCTCTCCCGCAGCCATTTGCGGAAGAACTCGGGGTTCTTCTGGAAGGCCTCGAACGCCTCCAGAGCCTCCGCCCGGTCAATGGGCCCCAGATTGGACCGGCGCGCGGCGGTCAGCATGTGATCGACAAACCCGTCGTCCAGGTCGGGCAAGGCAATGTTCTGCGCGAAGCGAAAGAACGGCGCCGTGCGGCGGTTGAACACGGCCTGCAGACGATAGAGCGACGACCCGGTAAAGACCGACACCAGCGCCCCCTTGCGCTTGTCGAGGCTCGTGCGCAAGGCCGCGACCAGATCCGCACCGCCCGGACCGTTCGCCACCTCCTGAAATTCGTCCAGCAGAAGAAATGTCGGGTGGGATCGTGACGCGACCTGCCCCAGCAACTGATCCAGCACCAGCAACATCTCGCTGGAGGCATCTTTCAGCGTGGACAGATCGACCGCGACCTTCGACCCGGTGAACGGATCGCGCAGGGTCAACTTCACCGACATCTGCCGCAGGCCGCCATCGAACCGGGCCTGAAACGACGGGATCCGGCGGGCTTCTTCCAGTTCATAGATCAACGTGGCCAGAGGCGAGACCGGCGACTGCCAGAGGCTGGCATAGACCACTCGGTGGCCCTGCCGGTCGGCAAGCGGGCCCAGATCCCTGAGCAGGAATTCGGTTTTTCCCGTACGGCGGGGCCCGAACAGCGTGATGGCGGGCACAGCCCCGGAGACCAGAAGATTGAAGACCTTTTCGGCGAAATCCGGCCGGGCAAAATGCCAATGCTGCGCGCTCATATGGGGCCTTATGGCTTAAACCGTAATTATGGCTCTCACCATATCACGCCATATGCGCAGGTGTCATCCGTTCATACGCCCAGGGTCCGGCGCAGGCGGGCAAGCTGGTTCATCACCTGCACAAGCTCGGAACTGATGCCGGGTTCCGACAGGGCATGACCGGCGCGGCCGATCATTTTCAGCTCGCCCTTGGGCCAGCGTCGCGCCAGTTCCCAGGCGGCGGCAGGCGGGCAGATCATGTCATACCGCCCCTGCACGATGGTCCCCGGAATATCCGCCAGCAAAGGCATGCGGTCCAGAATTTGCGTATCGCTATCCAGAAACCCGCCATTGACGAAATAGTGGTTTTCAAGCCGGGCGAACGCGCGGGCGTAATCCGCCGGCGCTTCGCCCGTCGCCCCGTCCGTATGGATCGACGCCAGCGCATTTTCCCACGCGGCCCAGGCCCGCGCGAACCGCGTCTCGACGATCAGATCGCCGGAAAACAGCCGCTTGTGATAGGCCGCGATCATGTCGCCGCGTTCCGCTTCCGGCACCAGTTGCACGAATCGCTGCCAAAGATCGGGCCAGAACATTCCCGCGCCGCCGCCATAGAACCAATTCAGTTCGGCCCGGGTCATCAGAAACACCCCGCGCAGCACCAGATAGGCCACGTGCCGTGTATGGGCCTGCGCATAGATCAGCGACAAGGTGGCGCCCCAGCTGCCGCCGAAGACGATCCAGCGGGAAATGCCCAGCGTCTTGCGGATCATTTCCATATCCGCCACCAGGTGCCAGGTCGTATTGTCTTCGACGCTGGCATGCGGCCGCGACCGCCCGCAGCCGCGCTGATCGAACAGAATCACGCGATACACGGACGGGTCGAAATAGCGGCGCATCGCCGGGCTGCACCCGCCGCCGGGGCCGCCATGGACCACCACCACCGGGATCCCGTCCGCCGCGCCGCATTGTTCCACATAGATGCTGTGACCGTCGCCGGTTTCCAGCATCCGCTGATCGAACGGATCGACCGGCGGGAAAAGATGCTGCGTCGCTTTCTTTTGACCTGCGAATTGCTCCATGAGCGGACTATATAACGCGCCAGAGGCTCCGACCATATGGACGACACAAGAAAAGGAAACGCCATGACCGATACCGCTTCGGCCCCGACCACCACCGTGGATCCCGGCGAGATTGCGAAATTCGAAGCCATGGCAGCGGATTGGTGGGACCCCGAGGGCAAGTTCAAGCCGCTCCACATGCTCAACCCCTGCCGACTGGACTATATCACGCGCCAGATCGCGGCGGAGTTCGGGCGCGACCTGTCCGCCTCCGACCCTTTCGCCGGGCTGCGGATTCTCGACATCGGCTGCGGCGGCGGATTGCTGTGCGAACCTATGGCCCGTCTGGGCGCCACGGTGGTCGGCGCCGACGCGGCGGCGCGCAATATTCCCGTCGCGCGGCTGCATGCGGAACAATCGGGCCTGACCATCGACTATCGCCACACCACCGCCGAAGCCATGGCCGAAGCGGGGGAACAATTCGACGTGGTGCTGAACATGGAGGTGGTCGAACATGTGGCCAGCCCGCCGGACTATCTGTCCGCGTGCGCAGCACTTCTGCGCCCCGGGGGGCTGATGCTGGCCTCAACCCTGAACCGCACCCCGAAAAGCTTTCTGATGGGGATTGTCGGCGCCGAATACGTGATGCGCTGGTTGCCCAAAGGCACCCATGAATGGTCGAAATTCCTGACCCCGGACGAGCTTTACGGCCTGATCCGCGGCGCCGGACTGCAGCCGCTGGACCGCAAGGGGTTTGTGTTCAATCCGCTGGGCTGGTCCTGGTCGATTTCCGACCGCGACCTGTCGGTGAACTATGTGACCGCCAGCCGGAAGCCCGAGGCAGCCTAGGCCGCGTCACGGCCCGCTGAACACACGGTCATGGATCAGGGCCGGCACGCGGGCGCGGGCCTTGGCGACCTCCGCCAGATCGATCTCGGCGAAGCTCAGCCCCGGCCTGTCGCCGCCATCGCACAGCACCCTGCCCCACGGATCGACGGCCAGCGCATGACCCCAGGTTTGCCGCGCCGCGCCGGTGCTGTGCGGATGGGTCCCGACCTGCGCCGGTGCAAGCACATAGCTGCCGGTTTCAATCGCCCGGGCCCGCAGCAGGGTTTCCCAATGCGCCTGACCTGTCGGCACCGCGAAGGCAGCGGGCACCGTCAGAATTTCCGCGCCGCCCTGCGCCAACGCCCGGAAAAGAGGCGCGAAGCGCAGGTCATAGCAGACCGCCATGCCCACCGCGCCGAAGGGCGTGCGCGCCAGAACCGCCCGGTCCCCAGGGCGGAAGCCTTCGGATTCGCGATAGGTTTCGGTGTCTGACAACTGCACGTCGAACATGTGGATCTTGTCGTAGCGCGCCACGATCGCACCATCCGGGCCGATCAGGAAGCTGCGATTGGCAAACCGTTCATCCGGCGCGCCCGGGTCTGGCTTCAATGCCAGCGACCCGATCAGAAGCCAGACCCCCGCCGCCGCCGCCGCGTCGCTCAGACCTGCCAGAACCGGATCGTCGGCTTCCGGGCGCAACACATCGTGCATGTGGCGCCGGCTGGCCGACATGCAGTTGGTCACCTCGGGCGTCAGCACGAATCCGGCGCCATCCGCCGCCGCCGCCGCCACAAAGGCCCGGGCCGCCGCCAGATTTTCCGACGGCTGGTCCGAGCTGGTCATTTGCACAAGCGCGCAGCGCATCCCGGTCAGCCCTGAAGAAGCGGGTCGAGCTTGCCCGAACGCTCCAGCGCATAAAGGTCGTCACAGCCGCCCACATGGGTGCTGCCGACAAAGATCTGCGGCACCGTCCGGCGCCCGTCCGCGCGCTCAAGCATCTCCGCCCGCCGCGCCGGTTCGCGGGACAGGTCGAATTCAGTATAGCTCGCCCCCTTCTGGGTCAGCAGCCGCTTGGCTGCGTGGCAATAGCCACAAAGCGGCGTGGTATAGATCTCAATCGTTTGCATCGGGTCACCGTTCTTTCATCCGGCGCCAGATTTAAGCATCCCGGGCCACGCGCGCCAGCACGATCACG
>JAGQRU010000178.1 GCA_020425105.1 Paracoccaceae bacterium | reverse complement strand
GTCTGGTCCTACGACTTCGTCGAGAGCCGGACCCACGACGGGAGAAAGTTCCGCATGCTGAGCCTCATCGACGAGTTCACCCGGGAATGTCTGGCGATCCGCATCGACCGGAAGCGCGATTAGACCGACGTCATCGACGTGCTGTCTGATCTCTTCATCCTGCACGGTGTCCCGGATCACATCAGATCCGACAACGGCTCGGAGTTCGTCGCCAAAGCGGTGCGCCAATGGATCACCGCGGTCGGCACTAGGACCGCATACATCGAGCCCGGGTCGCCCTGGGAGAACGGGTACTGCGAAAGCTCCAACGCGAAGCTGCGGGACGAACTTCTCGACGGCGAGATCTTCTATAGCCTCGCCGAGGCGAAGATCGGTATCGAGAGCTGGCGGCATCACTACAACACGAAGCGCCCGCACTCCGCACTCATCGCTGGGATATCGCCCACCGGCTCCAGAGGTCGTGCAGTGGCCGCCTCCGCCATCCGGAGCCACTTCGCCGGCCGCCCCAACCGTAGGTAGCACCCTGACCCTAGGTGAAATGACACTTCCGTAAGCACCTGAAAGGTATTGATATACCCGTGGCAGAGGTATCATCTTTGGTGAAAGCGCTCACTCCGCGACGATCTTCAGCCGGGTGTTGTCGGGATCGACGAAAACCGTCGGGGTGATCTTTGCCGCGATGGTGCGGCCGGGCATCGGGATGTGCACGGTTTCGCCGATCCGGTCGTGCCCGCCTTCCACCAACGCCAGCGCGATCGGCTGGCCGATGGCATCGGAATGGTAGGACGACGTCACATGACCGACCATGGTCATGGGCAGCGGCTGGTTCGGATCGAACACGATCTGAGCGCCTTCTTCCAGCCTGGAGCCGTCGTCGGTCAGAAGCCCGACCAGATGGCGCCGGTTCCCGGCTACAAGATCCGGCCGCTGCAGGCCTCGCTTGCCGACAAAATCGGGTTTCTTGGCGCCAACGGCCCAGCCCATCGCACAGTCATAGGGTGTGACCGTGCCGTCCGTGTCCTGACCGACGATGATATACCCTTTCTCGGCGCGCAGAACGTGCATGGTTTCGGTGCCGTAGGCGGTGATGTCATAGGCCTGACCCGCCGCCCACAGGGCTTCCCACAAGGCGCGGCCCATCGGGGCGGGGACGTTGACCTCGAACCCGATCTCGCCGGTGAAGCTGACCCGGAACAACCGGGCGGGCAGACCCGCCACGGTGCATTCCACGCAGGACATGTGCGGGAAGGCGTCTTCGGTCAGGTCGACCCCGTCCACCAGCGGCGCCAGAAGCTTCGCCGCGTTCGGGCCGTTCAGGGCCACGGTCGACCATTGTTCGGTGGTCGAGGTCAGCCAGACATTCAGATCGGGCCATTCGGTCTGAAGGTAATCTTCCATCATGTTCATCACACGTGCCGCGCCGCCGGTGGTGGTGGTGACGTGGAACCGGTCCGTGCCGAACCGGCCGATGACGCCGTCGTCGCGGATGTAACCGTCATCGCCCAGCAGCAGGCCATAGCGGCACCGGCCCACCCCAAGCTTGGTCCAGGGGTTGGTGTACATGCGGTTCATGAATTCCACCGCGTCCGGCCCGACGACTTCGATCTTGCCCAGGGTGGAGGCGTCGAAGATGCCGACAGAGGTCCGCGTCGCCACGCATTCGCGGCGTACGGCGGCGTCCATGTCCTCGCCTGGTTTCGGGAAGTACCACGCCCGGCGCCACTGGCCGACCGGTTCGAACACCGCGCCGTTTTCTTCGGCCCAGCTGTCGATCTGGGTTTTGCGGGTGACCTCGAAATGGTCGCCCCGGTGATAGCCGGCGAAAGCGCCGAAGGTCGTCGGCGTGTAAGGTGGGCGGAAGGTTGTCAGGCCGACTTCGGGCTGGCGTTTGCCAAGCGCGTCGGAGGCGATGTTCAGCCCGTTGATGTTGGACATTTTGCCCTGATCGGTGGCCATGCCGTTGGTGGTGTAGCGTTTGACATGTTCGATGGACCGCATGCCTTCGCGCACGGCCAGCCGCAGATCCTTGGCGGTCACGTCGTTCTGATAATCGACGAAGGCCTTCGCCTTGCCGGGGCTGCGATCGGTCGGAAGTTCCTTTTGCGACACGCCGGTGCCCGTGCGGTCATGATCCACGCCGTATTCTGCGGCCCTGGCCGCGCGGGTCAGGGCCTGCGCCACCGCGGCGCCTGCTTTGGCGCCGTCCTCCAGCGCCTCCTTGATCCCCCAAAGACCGCGCCCGGCGCCCGCGATGACGCAGGCCTCGGGCGTGTCCTTGGGCAGGAAAGTGGTGCGGTCGTCGTCCCAGGAAAGCGTGCCCCTGGTGTGCGAAAAGAGATGCAGGGTCGGGGTCCATCCGCCCGACATCAGCACAGCATCGCAGGCGATGTCCTGACCCGCGCCGACCTGACCGCCAGCCATCGGGTTGACCCGCAGGCTTTTGACCCGCAGCCGGCCCGACGTGGCGGTCGCTGTATGTCCGGTCTTGACCGGGATGCCGCGCGCCTTGGCGCCGGCCAGCAGGTCGTCCCGGACGCCGGTCCGGGTGTCGACAATGGCCTGCACCTTCGCCCCGGCATCGGCCAGATCGAACGCGGCGTACCATGCGGAATCGTGGCTGGTCAGCACCACAGGCGTGCGGCCCACAAGAACGCCATAGCGGTTCAGATAGGTCTGGGCACTGCCCGCCAGCATCACGCCGGGGCGGTCGTTGCCGTGAAAGATCAGCGGCTTTTCCAGTGCGCCCTGCGCCAGAACCACCTGGCCCGCGCGCACCCGCCACATCCGTTCGCGCGGTGTGTCGGCGGGCAGCGCCGCAAGATGGTCGGTCAGCTTTTCGCACAGACCGATCATGTTCTGGTGATAGTATCCGATGGCGGTCGTGCGCGTCATGATCCGCACCCCTGCCGCTTTCAGCGCGTCCAGTTCCGCCGCCAGCCATTCCCAGGCCGGACGGCCGCCGATCTGTGCCTGGGGCTCCGACAGCAGCGTGCCGCCTGCTTCGGCGGTTTCATCGACGAGAACGACTTTCAGCCCGTCGACAGCCGCGGCGCGTGCCGCTGCCAGACCCGCCGGGCCCGCACCGACGATCAGCACATCGCAATGCAGATAGCGCGAGGCATAGACATCCGGATCTTCTTCGCTTGGGGACACGCCCAGCCCGGCTGCCGCACGGATGAACGGTTCATAGACCTTGTCCCAGAAGCTTTTGGGCCACATGAAGGTCTTGTAATAG
>JAGQRU010000177.1 GCA_020425105.1 Paracoccaceae bacterium | reverse complement strand
GGCGGATCAGGCCGAGACCGAGGTGGGGCGGCTCAGCGGCGGGCAGAAAGCGCGGCTGTCGCTGCTGCTCGCCACGATCGACGCACCGCATCTGCTGATACTCGACGAACCGACCAACCACCTGGATATGGAAAGCCGCGAAGCGCTGGTCGAAGCGCTATCGGCCTATACCGGCGCGGTGATCCTGGTCAGCCACGACATGCATCTGCTGAGCTTGGTGGCCGACCGGCTGTGGCTGGTCAAGGGCGGCCTCGTCACGCCTTATGAGGACGATCTGGACGCCTATCGCAAGATGTTGCTGGCCGGGGACCCCAAGCCCGACACCCGCCCCGCAGCGGCGGCGCCCGCCCCCAAACGCGCGTCACGCGACCAGATCATGGCCCTGCGCGCCGAGGTACGCAAATGCGAGGACAGGCTTGGCAAGCTCAACGACATGCGCGACAAACTTGCGACGAAGCTGGCCAACCCCGCGCTTTATGAAGGCGCCAAGCTGACCGAGGCCGAGATGTGGCAGAAGAAATATGCCGAGGTCATGGAGGGGCTCGACCGCGCCGAAGACCTGTGGCTGAAGGCGCAGGAAAAACTCGACGCGGCAGAGGGCTGACCGATGGATCCCGCCGCCGCCCTGACCAGTTTCGTGACGCTGTTTCTGGTCATCGACCCGATCGGCATGGCGCCGATCTTCGTGGCCCTGACCCATGGAATGGACACGGCGCGGCGCCGGGCCATCGCGCTGCGTGCCTGCGCCATTGCTTTCGGGGTGCTGACGGTGTTCGGCCTGTTCGGCAACGCGGTTCTGGACGGGCTGGGGATTTCGCTGTCGGCCTTCCGCATCGCGGGCGGCCTGATGTTGTTTCTGATCGCGGTGGACATGCTGTTCGAACGGCGCACCGAACGGCGCGAAGGCCGCACCGGCGATCCCGACCATGACCCTTCGGTCTTTCCGCTGGCCACGCCGCTGATTGCCGGGCCGGGTGCGATGGCGGCGATGATCCTGCTGAACGCGGGCGGAGGCTGGGCGGCGGCGGCCCTGCATGAACTGGTGATGGGTGCCGTGCTGGGGGTGGTGCTGGCGCTGTTTCTGGTCGCGCCGGTGATCGAACGGGTGCTGGGGCGGACCGGGATCCTCGTGGTCACGCGGCTGCTGGGCATGCTTCTGGCGGCGCTCGCGGTGCAGTTCGTGCTGGACGGTCTGGCCGCGCTCGGGGTGCTGGGCGCCGCTGCGGCGTGACATCGGCGCCTGCCGTCCCTATCTGACAGCCAGGCGAAGGAGCGTGCGATGTCCGAAGACCAGATCGGGTCGATGATCTATCTTGTCCTGCTGGGGCTGGTGATCGGCAGTTATGTGCTGGTCGCCAACCGGCATCAGCTGGGCCGCATGACCCGGCACGCGACGCTGTGGGGGCTGCTGTTTCTTGGCGTGGCGGTCGGCGCCGGGCTTTGGCAGGACATCCGCCGCGGATCGGTGCTGACGCAGGTCAGCCAGGGCGACGGCAAAAGCATCGAACTGCGCCGGGGCCGCGACGGCCATTTTCACCTGACGTTGGACGTCAACGGTGCGCCGATCAGGTTTCTGGTCGACACCGGCGCGACCGAAATGGTGCTGACGCTTGACGATGCCCGCCGGGCCGGGATCGACCCGGGCGCGTTGCGGTTCACCGGACGAGCCAGTACCGCCAACGGGTCGGTGGAAACCGCGCGGGTCTGGCTGGACCGGGTGGCGCTTGCAGGCGTGCAGGAAACTCGTGTCCCCGCGCAGGTCAGCGCGGGTCAGATGCCCGGATCGCTTCTGGGCATGAGCTATCTGTCCCGCTTCGCCGCGATCACCATTGCCGGTGACCGGCTGACCCTGACGCGCTAACCCTTGCGCTCCCAGCGCCCGGTTTCCTCGCTCCAGTATTCCGCGTCGGCGCCGTCGGCCTTCAAAGCCTTCCACTGGCCCCGCGCATGGGCCAGCGCCTCGGGATCGCCACCGTCGAACAGGATAAACGTCCGGTCGATCCCAGCGGCTTCCGCTGCGGCCACCGGGGCGCCGTCGATGCTCATCAAGCAGGAGGTGCCGGGGCGCAACCGCTCCGACTGGGTCAGCAGGACCGGCTGCAGCGCATCGTGGAGCCCGCCCGCGACCCCGTGCGGCAGGAACGCGGCCTCGTCCCCCAGCCACAGCTTCTGGTCGAGCCAGTTCAGACGATCGGCGCTGCGCCCGCGCACATCCACCTGCAGCCCCGCTGCCAGCGCCCTGTCCAGCAGCCTGGACAACCCGATCTCAACCGGGCCCCGCGTCAGATGGTAGAAGCGCACGACGCCCATAAGATCAGCGTTCCATCATGTCCTGCACCAGACGGTCCAGCGCCAGCACGCCCCAGCCGCTGGCGCCTTTCGGGGCCAGCGCCGTGGCTTCGGGCGGAAAGGCCACCCCGGCAATGTCCAGATGCATCCACGGCACGCCATCCTTGATGAAGCGCTGCAGGAACTGGGCGGCGGTGATCGATCCGGCGGGACGCCCCCCGACATTCTTCATATCCGCAATCCGGCTTTTCAGCTGCTTGTCATAGGCGGGATCGAGCGGCAGCCGCCACGCCCCTTCGCCTTCGGCGGCGGCGGCCTTCAGGAAAGCGTCGGCCAGCGCGTCGTCATTCGCGAACACCCCGGCCTTGGCATGTCCCAGCCCGATGATCACGGCGCCGGTGAGCGTGGCCAGATCCACCACGGCGCGGGGGCTGAACCGCTCCTGCGCGTACCACAGCACATCGGCCAGCACGAGCCGCCCTTCAGCATCGGTGTTGATGACCTCGACCGTGTCGCCCTTCATCGACCGGATCACGTCGCCCGGGCGGGTTGCCTTGCCATCGGGCATGTTTTCGACCAGCCCGACCAGGCCGACCACATTGGCCTTGGCCCGGCGCAGGGCCAGCGTGCGCATGACCCCGGCCACGACGCCCGCGCCGCCCATGTCGCCGGTCATTTCCTCCATGCCCGCGGCGGGTTTGATGCTGATGCCCCCGGTGTCGAACACGACCCCCTTGCCGACCAGAGCCAGCGGCGCCTGATCCTTCGCCCCGCCGTTCCAGCGCATCACCACCACCTTGGACGGGCTTTCCGACCCCTGCCCGACCGACAGCAGCGTGCGCATCCCCAGCTTCTGCAGCGCGGGTTCTTCCAGAATTTCGACGTCCAGTCCCAGTTCCTGCATGGCCGCCAGACGGGCGGCGAAATCGGTGGTGGTCAGGATATTGGCCGGCGCGTTGGTCAGATCGCGGGTGAAAAACACCCCTTCGGCGCGGGCCGCCATGGCCCCGGCCGCAGCGGCAACCGCTTCCGGCTGCGCCGCCATCACCGAAACATCCGGCGCGGGTTTGGTGGCATCGGTCTTCTGTTCGGTGTACTCATAAGACCGCAGGGCCAGCCCCAACGACAGATCCGCGGCGCGCGGATGATCGCCCGCCAGAACCAGAAGATCCTTCCCCGCCGCGGCTTTCGCAATCGCCGCCCCGGCGGCGCGCGCGGTCAGAAGATCGGCCTTGCGGTCCAGCTTCACCAGCTGCACCGCCACCGCCGCCATGCCCGCAGGAAACCCGATATCCATCGCCGCGCCGGGCTCCAGATCGCCGAAGGCAGGGCTTGCCAGCGCCCGGGCCAAGGCCCCGCGCGTCAGCTGGTTGACCTTGCGCGCGGACGGGCCGGGCTTGCCGTCGGCCCCCGCGAGAACCACAACGCGGCCCGCGGCTTCGGCGATCTGGTCCAGATCCATGGGGATGAAGCGGATGGCGGGAGGCGTGGTCATGAGCGTAAATTCTCCGATAGCTGACCGGTCCTGAGTAATCGCGCCGCGCCTGCTTGGCCAGAGACCAGTTTTCCATCCCGCCGCGATCCGCTAAGACCGAACGGAAGCATGAGGAAAGGGCATTGGGTGGGGCGGTTCGACCGGTATATCCTTGCGCATCTGATACGGGTTTTCGGTTTCTTCGCCCTGGTGCTGGTGGGCATCTATTGGGTGAACCGTGCGGTGATCCTGCTGGATCAGTATCTGTCCGAAGGCCAGAACGGCGCGCTGGTGTTCGAAGTCACCCTGCTGAGCGTGCCCAGCATCATGCTGATCGTCCTGCCGGTGGCCGGGTTCGTGGCCTCTGCCTACACCACCAACCGGCTGCATGCGGACAGTGAACTGGTGGTGGTGCAGGCAACGGGGTATTCCGCCTTCCGCCTCGTGCGACCGTTTCTGGTCTTTGCCGCGATCCTTGTGGCGCTGATGTCGATCCTGGCGCATGTGATCGTGCCCGCGTCAGCACGCGAGCTGAACCGGCTGGAAGCCCAGCTGGCGGATGCGATTTCTTCACGCCTTCTGGTGCCGGGAACATTCCAAAGCCCGACCCCCGGCGTCACCGTTTATGTGCGCGACATCGCCGTGGACGGAACGCTCGAAGGTCTGCTGGTCACCGACCGGCGCGAACCCGAACAGGAAACCACCTATAGCGCCCATCGCGCGCTGCTGGTGCGCCACGATGAAGGCCCGCGCCTGGTAATGTTTCAGGGCATGGCGCAGACCCTGACACTGGCCAGCGGTCATCTTGCGGTGACCCAGTTCGAAGACTTCACCGTCGCCATCGGCGATCTGGTGGCCAGCCCCAGCGTGCGACGGCTGGACCAGCGCGAATTGCCGACCTCGGTTCTTCTGTCTCCGACGCCGGAAATCGAAACCCTGACCCGGCGCAGCGCGACCGACCTGCAGCGCGAGGCGCATCTGCGCTTCACCCAGGCCATGCTGTCCGCGGGCGCGGCGGTGGTGGGATTTGCCGCGCTGATGCTTGGCGGGTTCAGCCGCTTCGGGCTCTGGCGGCAAATGGCTCTGGCGGTGGTGCTGGTGGTGCTGACAAAAGTTCTGGATAACGCCGCGATCGACATTGCCAAGCGGGATCCAAGCCAGTGGCCGCTGGTCTATGGATCGAGCCTGATCGCGGCGGCGGTCTGTATCGTGCTGCTGGTGATCGCCGACAGCACTCTTGGCGCGCGGCTGCGCCGGGGCCGGAAGAAGGCGGGCGACACATGATCCTGCACATGTATTTCGCGCGCAAATTCGCGCTGACCTTCGGCACTATCTTGGGCGGCTTTGCCATCTTCATGTGGCTGGTCGAACTGCTGGAACATATCCGCCGGTTCGACAGCGGAACGGTCGGCTTCCGCACCCTGGCCTATATGGCGCTGCTGCATCTTCCCGAAGTTCTGTACCAGATCCTGGCGCTGATCGTCCTGCTGGCGACGGTGGCGATGTTCATCACGCTGGCCCGGACCAGCGAACTGGTCATCACCCGGTCCACGGGCAGGTCGGCCCTGCGCAGCCTTCTGGCACCCGCCGCAACCGCGGCGATGCTGGGCGCCGCCGTGGTCGCGCTTGGCAACCCGCTGGTGGCGGCGATTTCCAAGGAATACCGCGCCGAGGAGAACCGCCTGCGCGGGTCCGACCGGGTGGTCTCTGTCAGCCGCGAAGGCCTGTGGCTGCGTCAGGGTGAAAGCGATCTGCAGACCGCCATTCACGCGGAAAGCGCCAATCTCGACGGCACCCGGCTGTTCGGCGTGACCTTTTTTGGTTTCGACGGTCAGGACCGGCCCGTCTACCGGGTCGAAGCGGACGCGGCAGAGCTTGGCGATGGCGCCTGGATTGTCCACAACGCCAAGCGATGGGACTTCACCCGGACGGAAAACCCCGAAGCGCAGGCAGTGCAACTGGCGACCAGCTTCATCCGGTCCGACCTGACCCGGGACCAGATCCGCGACAGTTTCGGCACCCCCTCGGCGATCCCGATCTGGGAACTGCCCGCCTTTATCGCCAAGCTGGAAAGCGCGGGCTTTTCCGCGCGGTCGCACCGCGTGTGGTTTCAGGCGGAAATCGCCAAACCGCTGGGCTTTGTGGCCATGGTTCTTGTCGGAGCCGTGTTCACCCTGCGTCATACGCGGTTCGGGCGCACCGGGCTGATGGTGCTGTTTGCGGTCCTTTGCGGCTTCGCGGTGCATTTCATCGGCAATCTGGCCCAGGTCATGGGCGACAGCGGCCAGCTTCCGGTTAGCGTCGCGATCTGGGCGCCACCCACTGCCGCCATCTGTCTGGCCCTGGCCATGCTTCTGCACTACGAGGACGGATGACCCGGCTCAGGCGCCCTGCCCAGAACTTTTTTTCCCTGTCGGTTGCTCTGCTTGCGGCGCTGATGTGGCTGTCGGCGCCGGTGCGCGCGCACGCCCAGGACGCACCCGCGCCCGCGCCCGCGTCAGACATCACGACGTTGGCCGCGGATCTGGTGCGCGTCGAAGGCGAAGACATCCTGATTGCCACCGGCAATGTCGAAGTGATGACCAATGGCGCGCGCCTGCGGGCCAGCGAATTGCGGTATGACCGTGCGCACGATCTGTTGCAGATCACGGGCCCGATCACCCTGCAGGATGCAGATGGCACCGTGCTGCTGGCGGATCAGGCGGAACTTGAGCGCGATCTTCAGAACGGGATGATCCGCGGTGCGCGGCTGATCCTTAACGATCAGTTGCAGATCACCGGTGCCGAAATGGCCCGCCGCCAAGGCCGGTATTCGGATCTGCGCCAGGTCGCGGCGTCCAGCTGTGAAATCTGCCGTCCGGGGCAGTCTCCGCTCTGGGAAATCCGGGCAAAGCGCGTCATACACGACCAGCAGGAAAAACAGATTTATTTCTACGGCGCGCGGTTCCGCATCAAGGGCGTTCCGGTGTTTTACCTTCCCACGCTCCGGGTGCCCGACGGGACCGAAGACCGGGTGTCGGGGTTCCTGACCCCGTCAACCCGCACCACCACCGAATTGGGTAACGGCGTGAAGATCCCCTATTATTTCGTGCTGGGCGAGCATGCGGACCTGAAGCTGACCCCCTATCTGGCGGACGACTACACCACCACGCTGGAGGCGCGCTACCGGCAGGCATTTGTCAACGGGCTGATCACCGTCAACGGCGCGGTGTCGAAGGACTCCATCATGCCCGGCGAAACCCGGGGCTATCTGTTCCTGGACGGCCGGTTCGACATTCCGCACGATTTCATCCTGACCTTCGATGTGGAAACCACGTCCGACGATCCCTATCTGCGCGACTACGATTATTCCCAGAAGGACAGGCTGGACAGCGCCATCGGCGTGCGGCGGATCCGCCCCGACGAACGCATCGACGCCGAACTTGTCCGCTTTCAGTCCCTGCGCGCGGATGTGGACGACGATGACGACCCCCGCTGGGTCGGCGATGTTCGCTGGAACACACGGTTTCAGCCCGGAGGTCTGGGCGGCTGGTTCGACGCCAATCTCGTGGCCCATATGCACAAGCGCGAATCCAGCGAAAATATCACCGGGCGCGACATGGCGCAGATCCGTGGCACGCTCAACTGGGCGCGGATCTGGACCGTGCCCGGAGGGCTCCGGTTCAGCGCGCAGACCCGTCTGAATGCCGATATGAAGCGTATCGACGACGACGATCGTTACCCCTCTTTCCAGACCGCACTGATCCCCGAAGGCGCGCTGACCCTTGCCTTACCGCTGTCGCGCGCGGGCCAAAACGGCACATTCTATACGCTGGAGCCCGTGGCGCAGCTGGCCTGGTCAGCGCCGGGCAAGCTGGACTCGCCCAATGACGATTCAACGGCCGTCGCGCTTGATACCGGCAACCTGCTGCGGCTGAACCGCTTCCCCGGGCTTGACCTTTACGAGGAGGGCACGCGCGCCAATCTGGCGCTGCGCTGGTCGCGGGTTTCGGCATCGGGGCTGTCCATCGCCTTCACCGGCGGGCGGATTTTCTGGCAGGAGGATCTGGATCAGTTCGCCGAAGGGTCCGGTCTGGACGGCATGCAATCGGACTGGCTGGCGCAGGTAGATATCGATCTGGGCGGGCTGCTGTCGCTGCGCAACGCCACGCTGATGGACGACACCTTCGCCCCGACCCTGTCGGAAACGCGGCTGGCGATGTCCACCGGATCGCTTGGTCTGTCGTCGAGCTATATCTGGCAGCGCGCCGACACGTCGAGCAGCTTCGACGACGATGTGAATGAAATCGCGCTGTTTGCCGATTACCAACTGAACGACACCTGGTCGGCGGAACTGGATCTGCGGCGGGATTTCACCGCGCAACGCACCAACTATGCCAAACTGGGGATCGCCTATCAAAACGAATGCGTCAGGGTTGATCTTTCCGCCCGGCGCAGTTTTAGAGCTACTAGCGATGTCGATCCCTCTTATGCCTACGGCATTTCCGTCAGCCTGCCGGGATTTGGCACCCAAGAGACCGCACAGCGCCGCCGCCGCTGCAGCAAATGAGGACGACCCTGACCATGGCCTTTATCCCCACCCTGCTGCGCCGACTGACCCCAGCCGCGATCCTGGCCCTTGGGCTGGGCGCCGCGCTGCCGCTCGCGGCACAGAACCCGTTCGAAGACGTGGCCCGGGTCGATGACCGCGCCATCACGCGGTTCGAATGGGTCCAGCGCGAAAAGTTCCTGCAAGTGCTGCGCACGCCGGGCGTCACCCCGGATCTGGCCATGCAGGCGCTGATCAACGACCGCCTGAAACTGTCGGCGGCGAAGGAAGCCGGGATCGTGCCGTCAGCGGATGAGATTCGCTTCGGCATGGAAAACTTCGCGGGGCGCGCGAACCTGACGATCGAGGAATTCCTGGCGGCGCTGGATCAGGTCGGCATCGCAGAGGAAACCCTGCGCGACTACGTGACCGTGCTGCTGGCCTGGGGCGAAACCGTCCGCGAACGGTTCGGCGCCCGCGCGCGGCCCAGCGAAGAAGAAATCGACCGCGCCCTTGCGCTCGGATCGCCCAGCAGCGGCACCAGCGTTCAGGTTGCCGAGATCGTGCTGCCGATCACGCCGCAACTCGCCGCCATCAGCGAAGAACGCGCGGACGCGATTTCCCGGATGACGGGTTTTTCCGAATTCGAAACCGCCGCGCGGCAGTATTCCATTTCCCCGTCGGCATCGCGCGGCGGGCGGCTGGACTGGATGCCGCTGTCGAAACTGCCCCCGCGGGTCGGCCCGCTGTTTTTGACCATGAAGCCGGGCGAAGTGACGCCGCCGCTGGTATCCGAGGTCGGCATCGTCCTGTTCCAGTTTCGGGCGTTGCAGGACCACCGCCCGCCACTGTCCGGCAATGCGACGCTGGATTATATGCGCCTGCGCCTGCCCGCCGGAGCCGACATGGCCGCCGAACGCGCCCGGCTGGCAATATCCGCGGACCGCTGCGACGATCTTTTCGGCGTCTATTTCGGGGCGCCGGAAGAACAGCTCAGCCGCGACATGCAGCCCCGCAGCGCCTTGCCCCGGGACGTGGCAGCGGTTCTCGACCTGCTGGATCCCGGCGAAATCGGGACGTTGGGCAACAGTCTGATCATGCTTTGCGCGCGCAGCCAGACATCGGATGAAGACCAGTCCCGCGAAGACGTGCAACGCGAGCTGTTTTCCAAGCGGCTGGAAAGCTATGGCGATGCCTATCTGGAGGAACGCCGCGCCGATGCCCATATCGAGATCCTGAAATGACCGGGCCCATCGCGGTCAGCTGCGGCGAACCGGCCGGGATCGGGCCTGAAATCGCCGCGAAAGCCTGGGCGGCGCTGCGCGGCGATCTGCCGTTCTTCCTGATCGGCGATCCGACCCATGTGCCCGAGGGCACGCCCGTGGCGGTCCTGTTCGACCCGGCGGAAGCTCAAGCGGCATCGGCCCATGCGCTGCCGGTCCTGCCGCATCCGTTTCCCGCCGCGGCCGTGCCCGGACGCCCCGATCCGGCCAATGCCGCCGAGGTGATCGCGGCGATCGCGCGTGGTGTCGAACTGGTGCAATCGGGCGCGGCGGCCGCGCTTTGCACCGCTCCGATCAACAAGAAGGCCCTGAAGGACGGCGCGAATTTCGCCTATCCCGGCCATACTGAATATCTGGCGGCCCTCGCCGGGGTGGAACATGTGGTGATGATGCTCACCTGCGACGCGCTTCGGGTGGTGCCGGCAACGATCCACATCCCGCTGTCGCAAGTCCCCTGGGCCCTGAACGCGCCGCTTCTGGAACGGGTGTTGCGCACGACCGATGCCTCCCTGCGCCGGGATTTCGGCATTGCGGCGCCCCGCATCGCGGTGGCCGGGCTCAACCCGCATGCGGGTGAAGGCGGGGCCATGGGGCTGGAAGATCGCGACCTGATCGCCCCGGTTCTGGATATGCTGCGCCGCGACGAGCTCGACCTGCGCGGGCCGCTCTCGGCCGATACGATGTTTCACGCGGCGGCCCGGGCGGACTATGACGCGGCGGTGTGCATGTATCACGATCAGGCGCTGAT
>JAGQRU010000176.1 GCA_020425105.1 Paracoccaceae bacterium | reverse complement strand
TTGCCGCAGCCCGACGGGCCGAGAATGGAAAAGAATTCGCCCGCCCGGATGGTCAGATCGGTGCGCTGCACCGCGGTGAACCCGTTGGGATAGGTGACTTCGACGCCGTCCAGCGTCACGTCCTTGCCGCGCATGATACTGTTCCCTCGTCACGCCAGCCGGCCCCGGAACCCGGGCCAGCCCGTTGTCGCCGCCGGAAATCGGCGCCTGGATGCGATGCGGGGGGCCGTGGCCCCCCGCTTGCGTGTCTCAGGCGTTGGTGATGATTTCGACGAACTCGTTGCGGATCGGCGCGAAGAACGGCGTGTCCGCCTGCCACCACCACATGTTGCCCAGAACGTCCGGCGTGTAGGTTTCCACGAACTGCGCCTTGTACTGGTCGCTTGCGAAGGCCGCCGCACCGTCCACGGCCGAGTTGTAGCCGGTGTTGTCGGCGAACATGCCGCCCACTTCCGGCTGCAGCATGAAGTTCATGAAGGCGATGGCCTGGTCACGGTTTTCCGCCGCTTTCAGCATGCCGAAGCTGTCGAGCCAGGTGATGATGCCCTCTTTCGGCGCGCGATAGACGAAATCGCTGTTCTCGCGGCTCAGCAGCAGGCCGGTGGTGTCCCAGGTCTGACCGATGACACAGCCCGCTTCCTTGAACGCGGCGGTCGCTTCGGTGGCGTTGTTCCAGAAGGCGCCGAAATTGTCCTTGTGTTCGATGATGAACTTGGCGACGCCGCCCCAGACGCGGCGGGCGTCCTCTTCGGACCGGTAGACATCCAGCATCCGGTTCGACGGCACCGCACCGATGGCGTCCAGATAAAGCCCCGTGCCCATGATCACCGATTTCTGGCGGAACGCGGCCTTGCCGGCGGCTTCCGGGCGCCACAGATCGCCGAAGGACAGATCGGCGTCGGAGATGTTCAGCGCGCCGCGGTTCAGCGTCAGCCCTTCGGTGCCCCAGTCGAACGGCAGCACGATCTGCTTGCCGTTATGCACGCCGCCCAACGCCGCGCTGTCGCGCAGGAAGGACGGGATGATGGCGGCGGAGTTCACTTCGGCCGGAACTTCGCCGAAGAAGCTTTCGCCGTCGCTGTCGATATAGTTGGGGGCGTTGGTGATCGACGGGAAAACCACGTCGAAGCCCTTGCCGCCATTGGCGCGCACGGTGGATTCGGCTTCGTCGTTGGACCCGAAGGTGGTCAGCTCAAGCGTGATGCCGGTATCTGCTTCGAATTTTTCCGCGATGTTGGGCTGGATGTAGTCCTGCCAGGCGAACACCTTGACCGTGCCCGAGGATGCCAGCGCATCCGAGGCTTTCAGGATCGCCGGGGCAGCGACCCCGGCCGCGGTTACCTTGAGCGCGGAACGACGCGTGAAGTTCATTTTCTCTCTCCGTTGATGCAGACCTGTGCCGGCCTTGTTGGGGCCCTTGAGCGGCGCCTAGTATGGTTCTTAGACCAATTGATTACACCGATGTGAAAGATTTTTGACACACCCGTCAGGCGACCTGCCGCCCCTGGCTCCAGACCCCGCGCAGGGCGGGCGTGGTGTCCGCGCAGCGGAAACGGATCAAGTCCGCGCGCAGCCCCGGCGCCAGACGGCCCCGGTCGTTCAGCCCGACCCCGGCGGCGGGCGCCGCCGTGACCGTGGCCAGCCCGCGCGCCATGTCGTCCCACAGCGCCCCCAGGATCACCGCGCCCATCAGCAGCGATGCCGGGACGTAATCCGATGACAGGATGTCCAGCAGGTCCTGTTCGGCCAGCGCATGGGCGGCGACATTGCCCGAATGCGACCCGCCGCGCACCAGGTTCGGGGCGCCCATGATCACCTGAATGCCCTGGGTCTTGCAGGCCCGGGCGGCCTCTTCGGTGGTCGGAAATTCCGCCACACCGACCCCGTAGCGCGCCGATACCCCGACCTGATCTTCGGTCGTGTCGTCATGGCTGGCCAATGTGGCGCCATAACGGGCCGCCGCTGCCACCGCGGCGGCTTCGTGATGCGCGCCAAGGCGTGCCTGCAGCGCGCACAGATGATCGACATAGGCCTGAAACCCCTCTGACGACAGTCCGTGCTTGCCGCGCACATAATCGGCGAATTTCGACACGTCGCGAAACTGGCGCTGCCCGGGCGTATGGTCCATCAGGCTGACGATTCCGACCCGGTCCTCGGGGCCGAATTCGTCCAACTCATCGGTCAGGGTTTCGGAACAGATCTCGGCCCGCAAATGCAGATGGTGGCTGATCTTCAGCATCCCCGCCGCGCGCATGGCCAGGATTTCGTCGGCCATCTGGCGGGCATAGCGGTTATACCCGGCGTCGGAATTGCTCAGGATCGACCCCACCCGGATCGCATCGAAGACGGTGGTGATGCCGGTCGAGGCGAGCTCCGCATCATGGGCCACGATCGCAGCGCTGTGCGGCCAGGCGACCTTGGGACGCGGCGTGATATGGCGTTCCAGATTGTCGGTATGCAGTTCCACCAGACCCGGCGCCACATAGTCGCCGTCGCAATCCACCGCGCCTTTGGGCACCGCGCGGCCGGTGTCTATCGCGGCGATATGTCCATCGCGTACGACAAGGCTGCCGGTCACGGTTTCATCGGACATAAGCAGCCGGGCATTGGCAAGAACGAGATCGGTTGTCATCGGAAATCCATCAGGTACAGAAAGGGGCGACGGCGGCGACCGGAGCAGGGCAGATGATGTTCACCCGTTATGCGATCTACTACACGCCTGAACCGGGGCCCTTGGCAAGTTTCGGGGCGGGTTGGCTGGGCTGGGATGCGGCCATGGGCCGGGACTGCGCCCATCCCGATGTGCCGGGCCTGCCCGACAGCGTGGCGGCATTGACCGCAACGCCGCGCAAATACGGCTTTCACGGCACGATCAAGCCGCCGTTTCGGTTGGCTGACGGGCACAGCGCCGACGATCTGGCCGCGGCGCTGACCCGGCTTTGCGCCACGCGGGCAGCGGTGCGGCTGGACGGTCTGGGCCTGACGCGGATCGGCCGGTTCCTGGCGCTGACGCCGCTGGGCGATACGCGCGCGCTGGCGGATCTGGCCGGGGCGGCGGTTGCCGGGCTGGATGCCTTCCGCGCCCCTGCGACCGAGGCCGAGCTGGCCCGCCGCCGCGCGGGCCGTCTGTCGGACCGTCAGGACGCGCTGCTGGTCCGCTGGGGCTATCCCTATGTGATGGAGGAGTTCCGCTTCCATCTGACCCTGACCGGCCCGCTGGATCCCGCCGCGCTGCAGGCGGCCGAAGCCGCCCTGCGCCCGCTGGTGGAAGGCGTGGCCCCGGGCCCCGTGACTGTCGGGGATCTGACGCTGCTGGGAGAAGCTGAGGACGGCCGGTTCCATCATATCGCCCGCGCCGCGCTTTCGGGATAAAGCCCCGCCAGCGCCGCCGCGACGGTGTCGCGAAGCGCGCCGTCATTGGAGATCTGGCACAGATCCAGCCCGGCCGGCAGCGCCACATCGCGGGCCAGCCGGGCCGCGATATCGTCCGCACTTTCCCGCCCGCGCCCGGCCAGCCGCGCGGCCAGCGTTTCCGGCGCCGCGCGCAGGACCAGAACCCGAAGCCCCGGGAACCGCTGCGCGGCGGGGATCAGCACGGATCGGGACAGATTGACCAGAAGATCGCCGCCGCGGTCCAGATCGGCCTGCACCGACGCGGGCACGCCATAGCTTAACCCGTGCGCGGTCCAGTCCAGCGCAAAGGCGCCCGCCGCTTTCCGGGCGGCAAATTCGGCATCGCTGACCGGTTCGAAAACCTCGCCGCCGGCATCGGCCTCCCGGGTGATGACCCGGCGCACCAGCCCCAGCCCGGGATGTGCGGCGGCAAGACCGGCCATGACGCTGTCCTTGCCGACCCCGGACGGGCCCACCACCGCGATCAGCCGCCCGGCCATCAGGCGGCCTTCGGGGTAAAGCGCGACACGTCGATGGCGCGGTCGCAGACCCGGCGGCGGGCCTCAAGATCGTGGAAGATGCCGACGATGGCCGCGCCGCGTTCCTTGGCCTCTTCGATCAGCGCCAGCACGGTTTCGCGGTTGGCCGCGTCCAGACTGGCCGTGGGTTCGTCCAGCAGCAGCGCCGGATAGGCATGGGCGAACCCGCGCGCGATGTTCACCCGCTG
>JAGQRU010000175.1 GCA_020425105.1 Paracoccaceae bacterium | reverse complement strand
GTCGAGGTCGATGCGTTCTGTTCATGGTCCGCATGCAGGGTGAAGATCCGGTCCATGGCGCGGCTGAGGATCGGGTTCACTTCGTATTCTTCGGCCGGAACGGCGAAGCACATGCGCAGGAAGTTCGACGCGTAATCCACATCGTTGCGCGGATACACGAACGGCTGGCCCACGTGATATTTGTACGCCCAGGCCGCGATGGTCGGCATTTTCGCGATCAGGCGGATCGAGGCCACTTCGCGCTGCCAGGGGTCGTTCACATCGGTGCTGTCGTGATAGAACGCAGACATGGCGCCAACGATGCCAACCATGACCGCCATCGGATGCGCGTCACGGCGGAAGCCCGAGAAGAAGTTGCGCATCTGTTCGTGAACCATGGTGTGCTGGGTCACGCGGCGTTCGAAATCTTCCAGCTGAGACGCGGTCGGCAGTTCGCCATAAAGCAGCAGATAGCACACTTCGAGGTAGTGCGACTGCGATGCCAGCTGGTCGATCGGATAGCCGCGATGCAACAATTCGCCCTTGTCGCCATCAATGAAGGTGATGGTGGATTCGCACGAGGCGGTAGACGTGAATCCGGGATCGTAGGTGAACACCTTGCCCTGGGCATAGAGCTTGGTGATATCGATCGCGTCCGGCCCCAAAGTCGGGGTGTGCACCGGCAATTCCAAACTGGTATCGCCGATGGTCAGGGTCGCGGTCTTCGTTGTGTCTGCCATGTTGGTCCCTTTATCTAACGTGCGGTTACGCGCCAGTCGCTCCGCGCGTGTTTTCTGGTGAACAAGGCCGACCCATCCGGCCTCAATCCGTGGCGTCCGCCAGTCGGGCCAAGGTTTCGTCCCGCCCGATGACTAGCATCATATCGAAAGCGCTTGGGGATACAGCGCGGCCAGAAAGCGCGGCTCGCAATGGCTGCGCGACCTTGCCGAGTTTGATCTCTTTACGCTCTGCAAAAGTGGCTGCGGTCTCCTCCAGCGCATTGCGGGACCAACTAACATCTCGGAAATACGGCGTCAATTCGGACAGTATACCACGGGATACCGAATCCAGCGCCTGCGCAGCCTTGTCATCCGGGGTAAAAGGGCGCTCCCCCAATACAAAATGCGCTTTCTCAAGAAGTTGGGGCAGCGTTTTCGACCGCTCCTTGAGGCAATACAACGCATCCCCCAGACCTTTTCTTTGAGAGTCGGTCAGGGCTTGGGCGCCGGTGGCGCCTAAAAATTCATCAATCTCTTGCAGCAGCGCGGCATCGTCGCTTTGCGCCAGATGATGGCCGCAGATATTTTCCAGCTTTTTGAAGTCGAACCGCGCCGGTGATTTGCCAATTCCCGACAGATCGAACCAGTCGAGCGCCTGCTGCGTGGTGAAAACCTCATCATCGCCATGGCTCCATCCCAGCCGCGCAAGATAATTGCGCATTCCGTCCACGGGATAGCCCAAACGCTGATACTCCTCGACACCGAGCGCGCCATGGCGTTTCGACAGCTTCTTGCCATCGGGCCCGTGGATCAGCGGGATATGCGCCCAGACCGGCAAATCCCACCCCATGGCCTGATAGACCAGCGACTGGCGCGCCGCATTGGCCAGATGATCGTCGCCCCGGATGACGTGTGTGACGCCCATGTCATGGTCGTCCACGACCACCGCGAGCATATAGGTGGGCGTGCCGTCCGAGCGCAGGCAGATCATGTCGTCAAGTTCGCTGTTGCGGAAGGTCACCGTGCCCTGCACCTGATCGTCGATCACCGTGGCCCCGTCTTCGGGCGCCTTCACCCGGATCACGAAAGGCGCATCGGGATGGGTGGCCGGATCGGCATCGCGCCAGGGCGACCGGAACAGCGTGGACCGGCCTTCCGCCTTCGCCGCGTCGCGGAAGGCCGCAATTTCGTCCTGGGTCGAAAAGCATTTATAAGCGTGGCCGCTGGCCAGCATCGCATGGGCCACTTCGGCATGGCGGTCCATACGGGCGTGCTGGCTGACGATGTCGCCATCGTGGTCCAGCCGCAGCCAGGCAAGCCCGTCCAGAATGGCCTGCGTGGCTTCTGGCGTTGATCGCGTGCGGTCGGTGTCTTCGATCCGCAGCAGAAACTTGCCGCCGCGGCCGCGGGCGTAGAGCCAGTTGAACAAGGCCGTGCGCGCGCCGCCAATATGCAGAAAACCGGTCGGCGAGGGGGCAAATCGGGTGACGATCTGAGAGGCGGTCATGGGCGGCTCCGGGTCCGGGAAATGGGTCTCGCTTCCCTTAAAGGCTGCGCGTGCGGGGGTAAAGGCAGCCGCCCGGGCGCGCGGTAAGAACTTGGTAACCATAACCGCCGACCCTTTCCACGGAGCTGTCGGAGGTATGAAATGTCCTGGCGAGCCGGGCGATGATTGCCCGGATGATTGCCGCACAGCGCGGCCATCTGTTCTGCTGGGTCCCGGTGGTCCTGTCCATCGGGATCGGTGCGTATTTCGCGCTCCCCATTGAGCCGTCGCGGCCCGTGTTGCTCCTTGCCGGCATGTTCAGCATCGCGGCCCTGCTGGCGGCGACACGCGTGGGCGAAACGCTGGGCCCGGTGGTCATCGCCGTCGCGCTTGCCGGGGCGGGGTTCGGCTGGGCCGGGTTGCGCGCCCATCAGCAAGCGGCGCCGGTTCTGAGCTTTCGTTACTACGGTCCCATTGAAGGCCGCGTCGTGCAGTTGGACCGGTCCGCCAGCGACAAGCTGCGCCTGACACTCGATCAGGTGGTTCTGCGCGATGTGCCGCCCGCGCGCACGCCCGAGCGGGTGCGCGTGGCGCTGCATGGCGAGCAGGGGTTCATCACTCCCGTGCCCGGGCTGCGCGTCATCCTGACCGGGCATCTGAGCCCGTCCTCAGGGCCGGTCGAGCCGGGCGGGTTCGATTTTCAACGCCACGCCTGGTTCCAGCGGATCGGGGCTGTCGGCTATACCCGCACCCCGGTGCTGGCGCTGAGCGCGCCGGAAAGCGGCGCCCCATGGATGGCGGTGGGGCGTGCCCGGCTGCGTCTTTCGCTGGCGGTACAGGCGGCGCTGCCGGGACAGACGGGCGCCATGGCCGCGGCGATTGTGACCGGGGACCGGTCGGCGTTGAGCCGCGACACGCTCGACCGGATGCGGGACAGCAATCTGGCGCATCTTCTGGCCATTTCAGGGTTGCATGTGGGGCTTCTGACCGGAGTGGTTTTCGCGGCGATCCGCACAGCGCTCGCGCTGGTGCCCCGGGTCGCGCTGCGCGTGCCGGGCAAGAAATGGGCCGCACTTGGCGCGCTCGCCGCCGCCGCCGGATATCTGGTGCTGTCGGGGGGCACCGTGTCGACGCAGCGGGCCTTCATCATGGCCGCGGTGATGCTGACCGCAGTGCTGGCGGATCGGCGCGCGATCACCCTGCGCGCGGTGGCGCTGGCGGCGGTGATCGTTCTGGTGTTGCGACCGGAGGCGTTGCTGAGCCCCGGCTTTCAGATGTCCTTCGCCGCGACAACCGCGCTGGTCTGGGTTTTTGGACATCTGCGGCTGCTGCGGCAGGATGGCTGGCCGCGTCCCGTCAGGGTCGTCTCGGCGCTGGTGCTGTCCTCGGCGGTGGCGGGGCTGGCGACGGCCCCGTTTGCCGCGGCCCATTTCAACCAGTCGTCGACCTATGGGCTGGCCGCCAATTTGGTTGCGGTTCCGATCATGGGCAGCATCGTGGCCCCAGCCGCCGTGCTGGCGGGGGTTCTGGCGCCGCTTGGGCTGGCCGATCCGGCGATTTGGGTGATGGGCAAAGGCATCGGCGTCATTCTCTGGGTCGCCGGCGCGGTGGCGGCGCTGCCCGGCGCGGTGCGCTATATCCCGTCCGCGCCGCCTGTGGTGTTGCCGTTGCTGTGCCTTGGGGCGCTGTGGCTGATCCTGTGGCGCGGACGCATGGCGGCAGCGGGGGCACTGCCGGTTGCCGCCGCGATTGCGCTGTGGGTCGCGGCCGAACGCCCGGCGCTGCTGATCGCTGACAGCGGCGGGCTTGTCGGGCTGATGCTGCCGGACGGCCGTGCGCTGAATAAGCCGAAAGGCGATGGATTTCAGGCTCTTGCATGGCTGGAAAACGATGGGATGTCGCGCGATCGTGCGGCCGCTTTCGCCCGGGCGGAGCCCTGGGTGGGCGACAAGACGATGCGGTTTTCCATGGATCCGGCCACGATTATCTGGGTCGGCGGCCGCGCGACAAGCTGCGACGGTGCGCAGGTCGTGATTGCAAGCCGGGCAGGCGGCGCGGCGCTGCCTTGCCTGCGGCTGGGACCGGAGGAACTCGCCCGAAGCGGAACCCTCGCCGTTGCGATGACCCCCGAAGGACCGCGGGTGCGCGCGACACGCGCCGTGACTGGCGCGAGGCTCTGGAACAGCGAGGGGAGGTTCGACGATCCATCAGCCCAGATTCATGCCGCAAACACAATCGCCGAGGCGCTTGAAGCCGCCCTTCGCGCGCCCACGACACGCCTGGCGAGCCGGGATCAATAGCTTCGGATCAGTCCGACCAGTTTCCCCTGAATTTCCACATGTGCCTTGGGCAGCAGCAAGGTCGAAAACGCGGGGTTGGCGGCCCGCAATTCGATCTGGTCGCCACGCGGGAAGTATTTCTTCAGCGTGACGTTATACGCATCGTGATCGCGCACCGCAGCGACGACGATGTCGCCCGGCTGCGCTTGGCTTCCTTCGCGGATCACCACCACGTCGCCGGGATTGATCCCGGCCTCGATCATGGATTCCCCGTCCACCTCCAACGCATAATGGGCGCCGCTGCCCGACACGAAATTCGGCGGCACGGTGATGTCCTGTTTCGCCTCGGCGATAGCGGCAATCGGTCCCCCGGCCGCAACCTTGCCAATCAGCGGTACCAGCGCGCCATAGGCCGATTGCACATCCACCGCAGCCGACGGGCGCGGCGCCATGGGCCGGTCGCCGTCAATCACCCGCGGCTGGAATCCGTCGGAAAGGCTGTCCGGCAGGCGCACGATTTCGATGGCGCGCGCCTTGTGCGCCAGACGCCGGATGAAGCCGCGTTCTTCCAGCGCGGTGATCAGGCGGTGAATCCCGGATTTGGACCTGAGGTCCAGCGCGTCCTTCATTTCATCGAACGAGGGGGGCACGCCATCCCGCTGAAGCCGCTGGTGAATGAACTGCAAAAGGTCGAGCTGTTTCTGGGTCAACATGGGCCTGCTCCGCCTATGGCCTTGTGCGGCCGTCACTTTTGCCCTGTGTTCTATAGCTGTTCACGTTTTGTGTCAATGCTGGTGCAGCGGAACATACGCAACGACCGATCCGGCGGGGCACGGCGGATCGTGCGGCGGACGGACCAGAAGCGCGTCGGCGTCTGCCAGCACACGCTGAAGACTGCTGTCCTGACGGTCGCAGGCGGCGATTTTGCCATCCGCAAGACGGGCGCGCATATAGTGTTCGCGCGGGCCGTTGGCTGGAAGATCCGCCGCCAGAACCGCCTGTAAGCGCGGCGCGTGGACAGATGGCAGGCCTTGCAGCATACGCAGCGCCGGGCACATGAATATATATCCGCAAACCATTGATGAAACGGGATTGCCCGGCAACCCGATCATTGGAACGCCACGCAGTGTTCCCGCGAAGAGCGGCTTTCCAGGACGCATCGCGACACGATAGAACGCCCGCTCGACGCCCAGTGCCGACAGATCGCTGCCCAGCAAGTCGTGATCGCCGACGGACGCCCCGCCGCTGGACACCACAAGATCGGCACCTTCGCAAAGCGCAAACGCCTGTTCCAGCGCATCCATCCGATCCGCAACGATGGGCAACAGGCGCGCCCGTGCGCCCAGGCTTTCCGCCAAAGCCGCCAGTCCGACGCCATTCGACGCGACGATCTGGTCGGCGTCCGGTTCGGCGCCCGGGGGCACCAGTTCGTCCCCGGTGGTCAGAATGGCAACGACCGGCCGACGGGTGACGTCGACGGTCGGCAGGTTCATCGAGGCCAGCAGAACCAGATCCGACGGGCTGAGCCGCCGCCCGGAGAGCAGCCGGTCGCCGCGCCGAAAATCGCCGCCTGCCGGGCGCACAAACCGATCTTCGACGGGATCGGTAAGGATCCGCACCAGATCACCCTCGCGGGCGGTGTTTTCCTGAATGATGACCCGGACCGCCCCTTGGGGCAGTGGCGCCCCGGTAAAGATCCGCGCCGCTTCGCCCGGACCGATTGTCCGGTCCAGCGCATGGCCCGCGGCGGCTTCCCCGACAACGCGCAGGACGGTGCCGGTCAGAGGTTCCGGGTCCGAGACGGCATAGCCATCCATCACCGACGCATCGAAGGGCGGCTGATCGCGCCGCGCCACCGCGTCCCGCGCCAGTACCCTGCCGCACGCGGCGCGCAAGGGCACTGTTTCGGCCGGCAGCGGGGTCAGGAGGGCGAAAATCCTGTCGAGAGCCTCGGCCACCGGGATCATCGGTCAGCGCGCCTCATAGCGGCCAGATTTCCCGCCGTCTTTCAACTCGAGCCGGATGTCGGAGATAATCATGGATTTCTCCACCGCCTTGACCATGTCGTAAAGCGTCAGCGCGGCGGTGCTGACCGCGGTCAGCGCCTCCATTTCGAC
>JAGQRU010000174.1 GCA_020425105.1 Paracoccaceae bacterium | reverse complement strand
GCGCGCGCCGGTGCGCCGCTGGGGCACGATTTCTGCGCCATTTCCTTGTCGGACCTTCTGACCCCGCGCGAGGACATCCTGCGCCGTCTGAAAGCGGCGGCGGAAGGCGATTTCGTCATCGCTTTCTACAATCCGGTGTCCAAGCGCCGCCGGACCCTGCTGGCACAGGCCCGCGACATCCTGCTGGCGCACCGCCCCGCGGATACGCCGGTTCTTCTGGCCAGTTCCCTGGGCCGCCCGGAAGAAGAGCTGCGCTATCGCCGGCTGGACGCGCTGCAGGTGGATGAGGTGGACATGCTGACCGTCGTGCTGGTGGGATCGTCGCAAACCCGGCTGGCACAGCTTGGCACCGGACCGCGCATGTTCACGCCGCGCGGCTATGCCCGCCGCATCGACGGCGATCTGAGCGCCTGAGCCCCGGCGGATCTAGTCGTGCGCCTTGTGGCTGGTTTCGAACGCCGCCTTCTGGGCGTCGGTGGCCTCGGTCTGGTATCTGGCTTTCCAGTCCGCATAGGGCATGCCGTAGAACGCTGTGCGCGCCTCTTCCTTGTCCATCGCGATCCCATGGTCCTGCGCGGCTTCCTGATACCACCGGCTCAGGCAGTTCCGGCAGAACCCGGCAAGGTTCATCAGGTCGATATTCTGCACATCCGTCCGTTCGGCCAGATGCGCCTGCAGGCGGCGGAATGCGGCGGCTTCAAGCGCGGTGCGGGTTTGGTCGTCCATGAGGCGGCTCCTTGCTGTCGAGACCGATATAGGCGGGAACCGGGCCGATGGACAGGCGGCCTCTGAGGTAGGCTTGCCATATTTTGGCACGAAATGCCTCTGCGGCCCGGCGGCGGATTGAGTTACGGTAGGAAATGAGGCATGAGGCTGGCAGAGACTGGTAACGCTAACAGATAGGGGTGAGCGAGCATGCGCCGCAGCCGTAAAGTGAAGATCGTGGCCACGCTTGGTCCGGCTTCGAACGATTATGAAATGATCAGCGCCCTGTTTGAAGCCGGTGCGGATGTGTTCCGGCTGAACATGAGCCACGGGGATCATTCCGAAATAGCCGCGCGTCATGCGATCATCCGCAAGGTCGAAGCGGATTACGGACGCCCCATCGCGATCCTGGCCGACCTGCAGGGCCCGAAACTGCGCTGCGGGGTGTTCGCCAACGGTCCGGTGACGCTGGCAGACGGGCAGCATTTCCGTTTCGATCTGGCCGATCACGAGGGCGACGATACGCGGGTGACGCTTCCGCACCCTGAAATCTTCGCCGCGCTGACGCCCGGGTCCCGGCTTCTGGTCAATGACGGCAAGATCCGCGCCGAAGTGATCGACTGCGGTCCCGATTTCGCGGATTGCAAGATCATCGCGGGGGGCGAGATCTCCAACCGCAAAGGCGTGAATGTGCCCGATGTGGTGCTGCCGCTGGCGGCGCTGTCGGCAAAGGACCGGCGCGACCTGGATTTCGTCTGTGAACTGGGCGTGGACTGGCTTGCCCTGTCCTTCGTGCAACGCCCCGAGGATGTGGAAGAAGCCCGCAACCTGGCCCGGGGCCGGGCGGCGATTCTGTCGAAGATCGAAAAACCGGCGGCGGTGCGGGTCTTTGAAGAAATCCTTGCCGTATCGGATGGGATTATGGTGGCGCGCGGCGATCTGGGGGTGGAGCTTCCGGTCCAGAACGTGCCGCCGATCCAGAAGCGCCTGATCCGCAAATGCCGCGCCGTCGCCAAGCCGGTGATCGTGGCCACGCAGATGCTGGAATCGATGATCGACAGCCCGATGCCGACCCGGGCCGAAGTGTCCGACGTGGCGACCGCGATCTATGAAGGCGCGGATGCGGTCATGCTGTCGGCCGAATCGGCGGCGGGGAAATTCCCCTGCGAGGCGGTGCAGACCATGAACAATGTCGCCATCGAGGTCGAAAGCGACCCGACCTATCGCAATGTGATCGAAGCCAGCCGGAATTTCGATCAGCACACGGTGGCGGACGGAATCGTGCATGCGGCGCGCAAGCTGGCCGAAACCTCCGAGGTCAAGGCGATCTGCTGCTTCACCCATTCGGGAACGACATCGGCCCTGGTGGCGCGGGAACGGCCGCGGGTGCCCATCGTCGGGCTGACGCCGTTTGTGAAAACTGCCCGGCGGCTCTGCCTGCATTGGGGCGTCACCTGCGCGGTGACCGGCGAGGTGGACCGCTTCAAGATGGCGGTGGTCAGCGCCGCGCGGACCGTGCGCGAAATGGATCTGGCAACCCCCGAAGATCTGATCGTGGTCACTGCGGGCGTACCGTTCAATCAGCCGGGCACCACCAACATCCTGCGCGTGGCGCCTTGCGAAGAGCGGCTGATCTTCGCCAACGAACCGGGCTGATCGGCACGACACTGCCGCAATGACCGGGGGGCTACCGGGGGGCTGGGCGGTTAGCCCAGCCCGCCCACGATGACGTCGAAGCCGCCGAAAATCATCCGCTGACCGTCGAAGGGCATGTCGCCGAAGGCCTCTGTCCATTCGGCATCGGTCTGCATCGAGGCCATGCAGGCATCGGCGGTTTCCTTGTCCGGCCATTCGATCCAGGAAAAGACCACCGTTTCGCCATCCTTCTTCTTCACGGCCATGGGAAACGAGGTCACCGTGCCATCCGGCACATCCCGCCCCCAGCATTCCCGATAATCCGTTGCGCCGTGTTTTTTCCAAAGTGGAACGAGCTTTTGGGCCAGCGCGATATAGGCGTCCTTGTTTTCATCCGGCACCGCGGCCAGAAATCCGCTGATATAGGACATGGTCTTGCTCTCTCCTGTGGTGCGTTGGGTTGGATTGTGATGATCTGAGCATGAAACGCGACGCCAATCCGCAACTTTCTGTGCCTGGTTTCCAAGTCCGGGGCGACGCAACCGGCGCCCGTCGCATGGCCTTTGGGACGCGGATGTTTCGGGCTTGCCTGAGCGGTCGGGGGGGTATATACGCCGCGTCTCTAACCGTGCGACCGGCTTTTATGGCATGCCGAGTCGCGCGCGAACCGTCCGAAGAAGGAGCCGGAAATGCCTAAGATGAAGACGAAATCGAGCGCCAAGAAGCGCTTCAAGGTGACGGCCAAGGGCCGGATTGTAGCGGGCCAGGCTGGCAAGCGTCACGGGATGATCAAGCGGCACAAGAAGTTCATCCGCAGCGCCCGCGGCACCACTATTCTGTCCAAAGCTGACGAGAATATCGTCAAGGGCTACATGCCCTACGCGCGTTAAGGAGGTCTACCAATGTCTCGTGTAAAAGGCGGTACCACCACCCACGCCCGTCACAAGAAGGTCATCAAAGCCGCAAAAGGCTATTATGGCCGTCGCAAGAATACCTTCAAGACCGCCACGCAGGCCGTCGACAAGGCGAACCAGTACGCGACGCGCGACCGCAAGCAGCGCAAGCGCAATTTCCGCGCCCTGTGGA
>JAGQRU010000173.1 GCA_020425105.1 Paracoccaceae bacterium | reverse complement strand
CCAACGGGGTGAACATGACCAAGCTGGAAAGCTATATGGTCGGCGGATCCTTCACCGCGACCCAGTTCTTTGCCGATATCGAAGGCCATCCCGAGGATCCCGCCGTCGCTCGCGCGCTGGAGGAACTGGAATATTTCACCACGACGCTGTCGATTCTGGGCACCTATCCGGCCGACCCGCGGCGCCACGAATAACGCTCAGCCGCGGCGCGCTTCGATCCGTCTGGCATAGCGGGACAGGCGCGCCGCCATCTTTTCGGCGATCTGCGCCCGCACCAGCCGCAGCGGCTGCATCAGCACCTTGCCCCGAAGGCTGCGCGCCGCAAGGTTCAGATCGACCTGCGCGCGGCTGCAATCCTGCCCCGCCGGGTCCAGCGCCACGTCAAGCTGCGCGACGATCCCGTCCATTTCCCCCTGGATCGAAAACCGGTCCTGCGGGCACAGGGTGTGGATGCGGGCGGTCAGCACCCGTTCCAGCCCGTGCAGCGCCACCACCGTCCGCCACGCGGTTCCGACGCAGACCGGCCCGGGCCCGTCGAGCCGCGCGACCGCCCCGCCCCGCGGCATGAAGGCAGCGATCAGCGCGTCGAAATCCGTCAGCGCCGCGAAAGCCGCATCCTGAGGCAAGGCAATGTCTTCCTGAAAGGACAGGTTCATCGCGGCATGTCCTCCAGCCGGTCGCCCAGCCAGCGTTCCAGAACGAAGCCCGCAATGGCGCCCTGACGCGGCGCCCGCATGGTGGGATGGGTGCCCGCATAGACGGTCAGCAGGTCTTCGCGCGTCAGCCACAGGGCGTCCTCGATCTCCTCGGGGTCGATGGTGATCGTATCGCTCAGCGCCTCACCGCGGCAGGCCAGCATCAGCGACGCGGGAAACGGCCAGGGCTGACTGGCCAGGTACTGCACCGCGCCGACGCGAATCCCGGCTTCTTCGAGCACCTCGCGGCGCACCGCGGCTTCAATGGTTTCCCCCGGTTCGATGAACCCCGCCAGCAACGAATACATGCCATCGGGCCAGCCCGGGGACCGCCCCAGAAGCACCCTGTCGCCCCGGGTGATCAGCATGATCACCACCGGATCGGTGCGCGGGAAGTGACCGGCACCGCAGGCCGGGCATTTGCGTTGCCAGCCGCCCATGGCCGGATCCGACGCCGCCCCGCAATTGGCGCAGAACCGGTGCCGCCCGTGCCATGCGGCCAGGGCCCTTGCGGTGGCCGCCAATTCCCCGTCGCGCGGCGACAAGGCCGACATCACACCGCGCAATTCGGCGAAGCGGCAGTCCGCGGGAAAGGCCGGATGCACCTGTTCGGACAGATCCAGAAACCCGCCCTGCAGGTCAGGCGTCTGGTCGGGCTGCCAGGCGGACAGGTCCAGCGCAAAGCGCGGCACGCCATCGTCGCAGCCCAGAAACACCGGCGCCTCGGCCGCATCGTCCAGACCCGGAGCATCCGTGGGCATCCAGGCCAGCGTGACCCCGGCGCCTTCCCCGCGAACCAGCGGCTTGCACCGCCAAAGCGCCAGCACCCGCGCCGCCGGATCGCTCCAGGCGCGGGCCAGAGCCTCGGCATCGCCGCGCAGATGCGCCGCGCGGTCCAGCCCGGAATCTGCGAAGGATAGTCCGTTCGAATTGTCCATGGCGTTCAAGCAGGTTGCCTCGGTTGTCGCCGCATGGCACAGCCCCCGGGATTTTGCAAACCTGCATCCCGCAAGCGGCGCAAAACAGCTGCCCCAAACGCCACATCGGCTGCTTGACAACCGCGAGCTGTTGCACCACCGGTGGAGATCAAGGGAAGGTTTCGCGCTGGCGGTGGCAGCGCACGATGCCGGGATAAAGGTGGCGTTATAGCGGACGAGGGCAAAGAGCAGGTGGGAACCGGGGCCAAGCTGCGGCTGCTGTGCACGACCGACCTGCACGGCGCGCTCTGGCCGCACGACTATGCTGCAGGCACTGCAGACACGAGCCGTGGCCTTGCCATGTTAGCGCCTCTGATCGAGGCCGCCCGCGACGAACGCCCCGATGCCTGCCTGTTCGATGTTGGCGACATGCTGCAAGGCACCGCACTGACCGATACGGCGGCAGCGAGTTCGGCCAAGGGTCCGCATCCGGTCATCGCCGCGATGAACCTGCTGGGCTATGACGCGGGATGCTTCGGCAACCACGATTTCGACTATGGGCTGGAACTGGCCGAACGCGCGGCGGCGGATGCGCGCTTCCCGCTGCTCTGCGCCAATCTGCTGCGCCGCCCGCCGGGGGACGGCGCCCCGCGTCCCGTCGGCGCGCCCATCGCCTTCGTGGACCGCGAGGTCACGGATGCTTCAGGCCGGAAACACCCGCTGCGGCTGGGCATCGTGGCCGTGGTACCGCCGCAAACCGTGATGTGGAATGCCGCCGCCCTGCTGGGCGCGCTGCAGGCCCGCGACGCGGTCGAGGCGGTTGAAGACGCCATTCCGGCGCTGCGGGCAGGCGGGGCGGATCTGATCGTCGTGCTGTGCCATTCGGGATTGGGCGACGGCCGCGCGACCCCCATGGCCGAAGATGTGGGCCGGCGCCTGGCCAAGCTGAACGACGTGGATGTCCTGCTGGCCGGGCACAGCCATTGCCATCTGCCGGGCCGCGATTTTCGCGGTGTCCCGGATGTCGACGCAGAACGCGGGCTGGTGCACGGCAAACCGGCGCTGATGGCGGGCTATAACGGACGCCATCTGGGCCTTCTGGATCTGGAGCTTGCCCGCGGCGACCGGGGCTGGACCATCACCGGCAGCGAGGCCCGGCTGCTTCCCGCGAGGGACGCGGGCGTCCTTCCCAGCCCGGCGATCCTGAGCGCGTGCCGCGCCGCGCATGACCGCACGCTGAAACGGCTGGATCAGGTCCTGGCGACAACAGCCGCGCCCCTGCACGGGATATTCGCCATGATCGGCCACGCGCCCGCCCTGCGGCTGCTGGCTGAAGCGCAGCGGTGGCGCGCCGCGCAGCTGGTGCCCGGCACACCGATGGAGCGCCTGCCGATCCTGTCCGCGGTGGCGCCTTTCCGGCTGGGCGGGCGGGGCGGGCCGAACGCTTTTGTCGATATCCCGGTCGGAGAGATCCGCGAACGGCATCTTCTGGACATTACGCCCTTTCCCAACCGTCTGACGGTGTTCGAAATCAACGGGCGGCAGTTGCGTGACTGGCTCGAACGGGCGGTGGCGGGATTTGCCACGGTGCCGCGCGGCGGCCGCGACGCCAATCTTCTGGTCCCGGCGGCACCGGCCTATAACCTCGACACCATCTATGGCGCGCAGTTCAGCATCGATCTGAGCGCGGCGCCACGGTTCGACCCGATCCACGGAACCCCCTTGCCCGGAAAGGGCCACGGGCGCATCCGCGATCTGAGCGTGCGGGGCAGAATGGTGACCAGCCGGCAGCGCTTCGCCATGGCGACCAACGCCTATCGCGCCAGCGGCGGCGGCGGCTTCCGCATGCTGCATGCGGACAGCCCGAAGCTGAGCAGCGGCGAAACGCTGCGCCAGACGCTCGCCGCGCATTTGCGCGCGCTTGGCGTCGTCGTCCCGGACCCGACCCCAGCCTGGCAATTCGCCCCGCTTGGCGCGACCGCAGTCTTCGACAGCGCCCCGCAGGCCGAGATCGGGGTACATGTCGCGGCCAATGCGGGATTGACCGATCTTGGGCTGACACCGGACGGGTATCGCCGATTCCGTCTGGCTTTGTGACCGCAAGACGCTCAAGACTTCGGCAGGTGCACGGGTTTCGGACAAGATTGCGCATTCCTTATGCGCAATATGTCCCCCCGGCACAAATCGGATCGTCTGCAAAGCGGCCCGGATGGGCAGCGCGATCCGCATCGATAGGGTCGCAGCGATAGATAGAAGAGGGACTTCTCAGATGATGACGCGGATATTCGCGGTTGCGGGTCTGGCTGCAAGCCTGATGACCGGCGCCGCGCAGGCGGAAACCCGGATGGATTTTGCGCTGGACTGGAAATTCGAAGGCCCCGCGGCCGCGTACTTCGCCGCCATCGACAACGGCCATTTCGCCGATGCGGGGCTGGAGGTAACGGTCACGGCGGGACAGGGATCGCTGGAGGCAATCCCGAAGGTGGCCACCGGCGCCTTTCCGGTGGGTTTCGCCGACATCAATTCGCTGATCAAGTTTCTCGACCAGAACCCCGGCGCGCCGGTGACGGCGGTCATGATGATCTATGACAAGCCGCCGTTTGCGGTCATCGGACGCAAGAGCCTGGGGGTCGCGGTGCCCAAGGATCTGGAAGGCAAGATCCTGGGCGCGCCGCCGCCCGACGGCGCATGGGCCCAGTTCCCGCCCTTCGCCAAGGCCAACGATCTGGACATGTCCAAGATCACGGTCGAACCGGTGGGCTTTCCGACCCGCGAACCCATGCTGGCCGAAGGCAAGGTGGCGGCGGTCACCGGGTTCATTTTCTCGTCCTATCTGAACGCCGTCCGCCTGGGCGTGCCGGAAGATGACATCTCGTCCATCCTGATGGCCGATCACGGGCTGGAGCTTTACGGCAACGCCATCATCGTCAACACCGACTTCGCCACTGAACATCCCGACGCCGTCAAAGGATTTCTGGCCGCGGTTGCGAAGGGCTGGAACGATGTGATTGCCGATCCCGTGGCCGGGGCGGAAATGGTGATCAAGCGCAACCCCGCTGGCGATGTGGCGCTGGAGGCACGCCGGCTTGAACTGGCGATCAACGCCAATGTCGTCACCGACTATACCCGCGCACACGGGTTCGGCGGCATCGATCAGGCCCGGTTTGCCCGAGCGCTGGAACAGCTGGCGCAGACCTACACCTTCATCCACAGCCCGGAACCGGCGCTGTATTTCTCGCCGGCCTATCTGCCCGAAGGCGGCTTCCCGCTGCCCTGACGCCCTTGAGCCGGGCTCGGTCACGGGCCCGGCGCCGCCTCCTGCACCATCCCTTTCGCTGACCGGATCCGGCACCCTGCATGACCCTTCCCCCCGCCCATATCGAATTGCGCGAAATCACCCACGCCTATCGCACCGATGCGGGTCCGCTGCCGGTCCTGTCGGATCTCTCCGTGGCCATGGAGAAGGGCAGTTTCACTGCCTTTGTCGGCCCGTCGGGATGCGGGAAATCGACCCTGACCCGGCTGGTCGCCGGATTGATGCGCCCCGATCAGGGTCAGGTCTGGCTGGGCGGCAAGATCGTCGGCTCGCCCCGGGCCACCGTGGGCATGGCGTTCCAGAACCCCGTCCTGCTGGAATGGCGGAGCATTCTGGACAATGTCATCCTGCCGCTGGAAATCGTCGCCCCGCGCATGCCGCGCAAGGACCGGGCCGACCGCGCCCGCGCGCTGCTGGCCCTTGTCGGTCTGGAAGGGTTCGAAGACAAGCGCCCGTCGGAACTGTCCGGCGGCATGCGGCAACGCGCGTCCCTGTGCCGGGCCATCGTGCATAAGCCGGAGGTTCTGGTGCTGGACGAACCCTTCGGCGCGCTCGACGCCTTCACCCGCGAAGACCTGTGGCAGACCATGCACCGGCTGCGCCGCGAGGAAAGCTTCACCACACTGCTGATCACCCACGACCTGCGCGAAAGCATCTTCCTGGCCGACCGGATCGTCGTGCTGTCCGGGCGGCCGGCCACCGTTCAGCACCTGATGGAAAACCGGCTGGGACCGGACCGGGTTCTGGACGATCTATATGCGCCGCTGGCGACCGAAATGCTGGCCACGCTGCGGCTGCAGATCCAGATCGCGCAGGGCCGCGCGCCCACGGATGCCGCCGCGCCATGACCGACCCCGCCCCATGACCGACCCCGCCCCGCGTATGCCGCCGAAAGACCGCCCATGAATTCGTTGCGCAAGATCGTCGTCCCGCTGGTCGCCATGGCCCTGTTCCTTGCGGGGTGGGAATGGCTGGTCTGGGTCAAGGGCTGGCCCGATTACAAGATGGCATCGCCCTCCGATCTGTGGCCCGCCTTCTGGAAGTTCCGCTGGCTGTTTCTGGAATACGGCTGGCAAACCCTGTGGCGGACCATGGCCGGCCTTCTGGTCGCCATCGTCTTTGGCGTCGGGCTTGGGATGTTGATGGGATTTTCGCGTACGATCCGTGACGGGCTTTATCCGCTTCTGGTCGGCTTCAACGCCATTCCCAAGGCGACCGTCGTGCCCATTCTGTCGCTGATGTTCGTCGGCCAGCACGATTTCAACACCGTTCTGATCGCCTTCATGATTTCCTTCTTTCCCATCGCCGTATCGGTCTCCATCGGCCTGTCGACGCTAGAGCCCGAATACCGCGATATCCTGCGGTCGCTGGGGGCGTCGCAGCTGACCGTGTTCTGGAAGATCGCACTGCCCAAGACGCTGCCCGAATTCTTCGGCGCGCTGAAGGTTGCTGTGACGCTGGCCTTCATCGGCACCAATCTGATGGAGATCGTGTCGCC
>JAGQRU010000172.1 GCA_020425105.1 Paracoccaceae bacterium | reverse complement strand
GTTCTTGATGATCCGCCCCATGCGCAAAGCCAGTTCGGAAATCTTGGTCAGATTGGCTGCGGCAACATCCTGACGCCCCATTTCAATGAACTGGGCGCCATTTTCGGCAAAGCTGCGGATCGCCATCAGCGGCTGGTTCAATTCGTGGCTGATCCCAGCCGACATCTCGCCCAACGCGGACAGCTTTCCGGCCTGAACCAGCTTGGCCTGCGTCGTGCGCAACGCTTCTTCGGCACGGGTCCGGTCTTCGACCTCGCGCCGCAGCGCGCGGTTGGTGCGCGACAGCTCGGCAGTGCGCTCGACGACCCGGCGCTCCAGCACCTCTTTCGCCGCCGCTTCGCGGTCCAGCTTGCGCTGCATCCGGTGCCGCCGCGACAGCAGATAGAGCCCCAGAAGAACCGCGGCCACAAACATCCCGGCCGCCACCAGCGCCTGCAGCAGCGCCAACTGGACCGCCGGGGAGGCATCGGCCAGAACCTCGGCGGTGAATCCGATGACAGGCAAATCCCGGGTCAGGTGAATGGCCGTGGTCGGGATATAGGGCCCGGCAGAGATCTGCCACACTTCATGCGGCCCGATCTGGGTCTGACTGAAGCTTGGGAAAGCGCGCAGGACCCCATCCGCATAGTCACCCGACGGCGCCGACATCGGCGCCGACGCCCCGTCGCGCGTCAGCACAAGCTCACTGCGGGAGGACACAAACACCACCCCCAGCCGGTCGCGGAACATGACCACAGGGGCGTCGCCGCGCCATTCCGATTCCATGCTTTCGATATCGGCCACCACGACCACGGCACCCAGGGGCGGGCCGTAATCCGCATGCACCGGCGCGGCGGCGACATAGATGCGCCGGTCGTCGTCGCGCAGAACGGAATGATAGGCGCCAAGCGCACCGCTTTTGGCGCGGGCAAAATAGTTCAGCCGCGCATGATCGAGCCGCACGGCTTCTTGCGGATGCGCGGCGGCCTGCACCCTGCCCTGCGGATCCAGCAGAATGATGTTGTAGAGCCCGGTCTTGTCGGCCACCGAGAGCAGCAGCGCGCCCGCATCCGCGGCCAGATCGGACGACGCCATTTCGCCAGCCTGCAGGCGGGCGCCCAAGGTCGGGTGATCGGACATCAGCACCGCGATTTCCTGAAACCGATGCAGCTGGGCGATGAAGCGGTCCGATGCCAGGGCCAGATCCGCCTGCCCCCGTTCGGTAACGCCGCGCAACGCCGTGTCATAGCTGACGCGCCAGACCGTGGCGCCGATCAGCAGCGTCACGGTCAGAAACAGCAGCAGCAAGGCCGCACGTTGGCGCGATGGCAAGGTCATGCCCCGACGCTAGCGCGATTGGTCCCGGAAGGGGAGATGCCTCTTGCTCCCATCCGCCTCCTGTCCGACGATGCGCCATCCTTCGGCAGAGATCCCATGCAATCCATCGCCCAATCCCCGCGCGATCCGGCGTTCGTCCAGAACCCCTATGCGTTTTACGACCGTGCCCGGGCGCAGGGCGCGCTGCTGTATTGGACCGATTACGGCATGCCGGCGCTGTTTACACATCAGACCGTGATGCAGGCCCTGAAACATCCCGCCTTAGCACGGCTGCCGGCCGGCGGGCTGCCCGCGGCCACGCCGCATCTGGCGGATTTCGCGGCGCTGGAGGCGCATTCGCTGTTGAATCTGGAAGGCCCTGCCCATGCGCGCTTGCGGGGGCTGGTGCTGCGGGATTTCACCACCGGGCGGGTCCGTCAGTTGGCGCCGCAGATCCAAAGCCTGTGCCATGATCTGATTGACCGCTTTCCCGGCGGGCCGTTCGGTCTGATGGCCGCCTATTGCCAGCAGGTGCCGGTGATCGTCATCGCCCGGCTGCTGGGGGTGCCGGACGCCGATCAGTCACAGCTTCTCGCGTGGTCGCACGCCATGGTGGCGATGTACCAGACCCGCGCCGACGCCGCCGTGGAGCACAGCGCCAATCGTGCGGCAGCCGAATTTTCGTCCTGGCTGCGCGGCGTCATGGCCGACAAGCGCGCCCGCCTCGATGACGGCCTGCTGTCGGCGCTCTGCGCTGCCGGAGATGCCGAACGCCTGAGCGACGACGAAATCGTCGCGACCGCGATCTTGCTGCTGAACGCAGGCCATGAAGCCACCGTCAGCGCCCTGGGGCACGCGGTGGTGCGGCTGCTGTCCACCGGCGCCGCCGCATATTGGACCGCTTCGGACCGCATCGACGCCAGTGTCGAAGAATGCCTGCGCATCGACCCGCCGCTGCACGTCTTCACCCGCCATGTTCTGGCCCCGGTGAGCCTGGCCGACACGCCTCTTGAGCCGGGACAGGAGATCGCCTGCATCCTGGGGGCGGCGAACCGCGACCCCGCAGCTTACGACACGCCCGATGCGTTCCGCCCCGGCCGTCCGGGTCCGTTGCTGACCAGTTTCGGCGCCGGGGTGCATTTCTGCCTGGGGGCACCGCTCGCGCGGCTGGAAATGCGTCTGGCGTTACAGACCCTGTTTGATCGCTGCCCCGGTCTACGCCTGACCGCGCCACCGGTCCTCGACGACACCTATCACTTCCACGGCTATTCGTCTTTGCTCGTGTCAGTCTGAACCGGCAGCACCGGCAAGGCCGTCGTCTGCTTGATCCGTTCCATGGACAAGAGCGCCGTGACGTTGAAGATCCGCACTTCGGAAATCAGCGCCTGATAGAATTCGTCATAGGCTTTGGCATTGGCCACCTGCACCTTGAGGATATAGTCGATTTCACCGGCCAGACGGTGCGCTTCCAGCACCTCCGGCCGCGCCCGCAACGTGGCCAGGAATTTGCGCTGCCACTCCGCCTCGTGCTCAGAGGTGCGGATCAGAACGAAAAAACACGCCTCCAGCCCCAGAGCATCGGGATCGAGGATCACCGTGGTGGCGCCGATCACGCCCGCATCGCGCATCTTGCGGATTCGGTTCCAGACCGGGGTCTTGGACGACCCCACCCGGCGGGCGATTTCATCCAGCGTACGGCTCGCATCATCCTGCAGTTCCGCAAGAATTTTCCGATCCAGATCGTCAAGTCGGACAGACATTCTTCAAGCTCCGGCATTTTGAACCAATTGCCCTCACAGGGCCACAATCAAGAACATACATCCTTATCCTCCCGGATATCTAGGCAAAACGCGGAACAAAATTCTATATAGTGACCAAACCACCCCATAGGCGGAAACCCGATGCAGCATTTTCCGATCTTTGTCTCTCTGGCCGGGCGCCGGGTCGTGCTTTCGGGCGGCGGCGCGGCGGCGCTGGCCAAGTTGCGGCTGCTGCTGAAGACCGATGCCCGGATCACCGTTTTCGCCGACACTCCCGCCGCCGAAATCGAAGACTGGGCGAATGACGGACGGCTGACGCTGGTCCGGCGCCCGGCGCGCGCGGGCGATCTGGCCGGTGCGGTTCTGGCCTATGGCGCGCAGGAAGACGCCGATGCCGATGCGGAGTTTGCGGCGCTGGCCCGGGCCGAAGGCGCGCTGGTCAATATCGTCGACAATCTGGAAGACAGCGCCTTCATCACCCCGGCCATCGTCGATCGCGACCCGGTGACCGTGGCCATCGGCACCGAAGGCGCGGCACCGGTGCTGGCGCGGAAAATCAAGGCCGATCTGGAAGCCGCGCTGCCCACCGAACTGGGTCTGCTGGCGCGCATCGGCAAGGCTTTCCGAAAGCGCGCCGATGCGCTGCCCTTGGGCCGCGCGCGCCGCGACTTCTGGGCCGACTATTATTTCCGCGAAGGCCCCCGCCTTCTGGCGGATGCGGGCGAAGCCGGGATCGGCCACAGCCTGGAAAACCTGCTGCTGCGGCACCTGGATATTCGCCCCGATCCGGGCCATGTGGCGTTCGTCGGCGCAGGCCCCGGCGATCCCGAACTGCTGACGCTGAAAGCGCGCAAGGCGCTGGATGCGGCCGATGTGGTCATCCACGACCGTCTGGTCACGCCCGAGATCCTGGAACTGGCCCGGCGGGAAGCCGACATCATTTCCGTCGGGAAAGAAGGGTTCGGCCCGTCCACGCCGCAAGAAACGATCAACGCGCTTCTGGTGACCCATGCCCGCGCCGGGGCCCGCGTCGTGCGGCTGAAATCCGGCGATCCGACCGTTTATGGCCGGCTGGACGAAGAGATCGAGGCGCTGGAGGCCGAAGGGCTCGACTGGCATGTGGTACCGGGCATCACCTCGGCCTCCGCCGCGGTGGCCCGGGTCGGCCAAAGCCTGACCCGCCGCGGCCGCAACTCGGACCTGCGCTTTCTGACCGGCCACGACGTAAAAGGCTTCGCCGATCACGACTGGACCGCACTGGCCCGCCCCGGCACGGTCGCGGCGATCTATATGGCCAAGCGCGGCGCCCGCTTCCTGCAGGGCCGCCTTATGATGCACGGCGCCACCGCCGATACCCCGGTGACCATCGTGGAAAACGTGTCGCGCCGCGACGAACGGATCCTGGGCAGCTGTCTTGGCCAGCTGGCACAGGATCTGGACGCCGCCGACCTGCGCGGCCCCGCCATTCTTCTTTACGGCCTTGCCCCGCGCGCCGCGGCGGCCGCCCTGCCCGCAATTTCCCACAAGGACATCGCCCTATGAGCCGCAAGTTCACTCCCAAGGTCGTCACCGCAAATGATCTGCGCGAAGGCGATGTGATCTATCTGACCGCCGACGACCGCTGGACCCGCAATCATGTGGAGGCCGAGCTGATCGAGGACGAGGCCCATGCCGAGATTCGCCTGATCGAAGCGTCGCGCCAGCATGACCGCATCGTCGGCGCCTATCTGGCCGACGCCCGCCGCGGCCCGCGCGGGCCCGAGCCGGTGCATTTCCGCGAAGCATTCCGCGCCAAGGGGCCGTCCAACTACGCCCATGGCAAGCAAAACAGCGCCCCGCACGCCTGAAGCCGCCCGCGACCAAGGAGACGTTGCAATGTATACCTACAACGAGTTCGATGAAGCCTTCGTCCGCAACCGGGTGGCGCAATTCCGTGGCCAGGTGGAACGCCGTCTGGACGGGTCGCTGACCGAAGACGAATTTCGCCCGCTGCGCCTGATGAACGGGCTTCACCTGCAGCTTCACGCCTACATGCTGCGCGTCGCGGT
>JAGQRU010000171.1:3798-6441 GCA_020425105.1 Paracoccaceae bacterium | reverse complement strand
GGCCACACCTTCGGCAAGACCCACGGCGCGGGCGACGCGGCCCTTGTGGGGCGCGAACCCGAAGCGGCGGGCATCGCCGAACAGGGTCTGGGCTGGGCCAGCAGCTATGGCAGCGGCAAGGGCGGCGACGCCATCACCAGCGGTCTGGAAGTGATCTGGACCGAAACGCCGACGAAATGGAGCAACAATTTCTTCGAAAACCTGTTCGGCTATGACTGGGAACTGACCAGCAGCCCGGCCGGTGCCCATCAATGGACGCCGAAGAACGGCGCAGGCGATGGCAAGGCGCCGGACGCGCACGATCCGTCAAAAAGCCATGCGCCGTCGATGCTGACGACCGACCTGTCGCTGCGCTTCGACCCTGAGTACGAAAAAATCTCGCGCCGGTTCTACGAAAACCCCGATCAGTTCGCCGATGCTTTCGCCCGTGCGTGGTTCAAGCTGACCCACCGGGATATGGGGCCGCGCGTGCGGTATCTGGGCAAGGAAGTGCCCGCCGAAGAGCTGCTGTGGCAGGATCCGGTGCCGGTGGCCGATCACCCGGTCGTCGACGCGGCCGATATTGCCGGGCTGAAGCAAAAGATCCTTGGCTCGGGTCTGAGCGTGGCGGAACTGGTTGCGACCGCCTGGGCGTCGGCATCGACCTTCCGCGGGTCCGACAAGCGCGGGGGCGCCAACGGGGCGCGGATCCGTCTTGCGCCGCAAAAGGACTGGGCGGCAAACCAGCCGGACCAACTGGCAAAGGTTCTGGGCGTTCTGGAAGGGATCCAGGCCGACTTCAACGCCTCCGCAAGCGGCGGCAAGAAGGTGTCGATGGCGGATCTGATCGTTCTGGGCGGTACTGCGGCGGTCGAAAAGGCCGCGCAGGATGCCGGGCACGCGGTCGCGGTCGCCTTCGCGCCGGGCCGGTCGGATGCCAGCCAGGAGCAGACCGATGTCGAAGCCTTCGACGTGTTGGAGCCGCTGGCCGACGGCTTCCGGAACTATCAGAAGACCGATTTCTCCGTGTCTGCTGAAGAGATGCTGGTGGACAAGGCGCAGCTTCTGACCCTGACCGCTCCGGAAATGACGGTGCTGGTCGGCGGTCTGCGGGTGTTGGGCGCCAATGTGGGGGGCTCGCAGGATGGGGTCTTCACGACGCGCCCGGGCCAGTTGACCAACGATTTCTTCGTCAACCTTCTGGATATGGGGACCGAATGGACAGCGACCTCGGACGCGGAGACCGCGTTTGAAGGGCGCGACCGGGCGACGGGCGATGTCAAATGGACCGCGACGCGCGTGGATCTGATCTTCGGGTCGAACTCGCAATTGCGGGCAATCGCCGAAGTCTATGGCTGCGACGCGGCCAAGGACGCCTTCGTGCGGGATTTTGCTGCTGCCTGGACCAAGGTGATGGGCCTCGATCGCTTCGATCTGGCCTGAGCCGCATCTGACACGTTCCGAACGCGGTCCGATGACCGCGTTCGGACGCCTCCGGCTTGCCTGTGGCGCGGCAATCCGGTCTAACCTGCGCCCCATGGCTGCCCAATCGCTCGTCCTGCCTTCGGCCCCGGATTTCCATTTCGAACGGTCCCTTCTGGACGGAGGCGCCGCGCGTGTCGCTGGCGTCGATGAGGTCGGCCGTGGGCCGCTGGCCGGTCCGGTGATGGCCGCGGCAGTGCGGTTGGATCCCGACAACATTCCCCCCGGACTGAACGATTCCAAGAAGCTGAGCCCGCGCCGGCGCGAGGCTTTGGCGGATCTTCTGTGGGCTCAGGCCGATTGCGCGGTGGGCGAAGCGACGGTGGATGAAATTGCCGAGGTGAATATCCTGCGCGCCGCGCATCTTGCGATGCAGCGCGCGGTGGCGCGTCTGGCGCTGCCACCCGATTTCCTGCTGATCGACGGAACCATGGCGCCAAAGGGGCTGAACCTGCCGCACCGGACATTGGTCAAGGGCGATGCGCGGTCGCTGTCTATCGCGGCTGCGTCGATTATCGCCAAGGTGGCGCGCGACCGCATCATGGCCGATCTGGCGGCGGAGTTTCCCGGATATGGATGGGAAACCAACGCCGGATATCCCACGCCTGCCCATAAACGTGCGCTTCAAGATCTTGGGGTGACCCCGCACCATAGGCGTTCTTTCGGACCCATCCACAAGATGTTGTGTGGGGAAAATACACCAACCCATTGATTCAAAAAAAGAATTTGACTGCGAATCATGTTTGACTCATGGTGCGACCAAAAGCGGCGCCGCAAGGATGCGCCGGCACGAGAGGCAGATCATGAAAAAAACATTCCCCCCGGCAAACGCGCTGCCCCGGAACCAGATCCTGAAAGGCGACTGCATCGCCCATATGAACGCCTTGCCCGAAGGCTCGGTGGATCTGATTTTCGCGGACCCGCCCTATAATCTGCAGCTGAAGGGCGATCTGCACCGGCCCGACAATTCCAAGGTGGATGCGGTGGACGACGCCTGGGACCAGTTTTCCAGCTTTGCGGCCTATGACACGTTCACCCGCGAATGGCTGGCCGCCGCGCGGAGGGTTCTGAAACCGGACGGGGCGATCTGGGTCATTGGATCCTATCACAACATCTTCCGCGTTGGCGCGGCGCTTCAGGATGCCGGCTATTGGATTCTCAACGACGTGGTCTGGCGCAAGT
>JAGQRU010000171.1:0-3786 GCA_020425105.1 Paracoccaceae bacterium | reverse complement strand
GATGCCGAATTTCCGCGGCAAGCGGCTGACCAATGCGCATGAAACCATGATCTGGGCCTCGCGCAGCGAAAAGGCGAAATACACCTTCAACTATGAGGCGCTGAAGGCGCTGAACGACGATGTGCAGATGCGGTCGGACTGGGTGCTGCCCATCTGCACCGGGCATGAGCGGTTGAAGGACGGCACGGGCGCCAAGGCGCATCCGACCCAGAAACCGGAATCCCTGCTGCACCGGGTGCTGGTCGGCACGACCCGGCCCGGCGATGTGGTGCTGGATCCGTTCTTCGGGACGGGGACCACCGGCGCCGTGGCCAAGATGCTGGGCCGCGACTATATCGGCATCGAACGCGAGGATGCCTATATCGAGGTGGCGCAGAAGCGGCTGGACCGGGTGCGCAAACTGGATGACGCGGCGCTGGAAATCACCCAACCCAAGCGTGCCCAGCCCCGGGTTGCATTCGGGCAACTGGTGGAACGCGGGATGTTGCGGCCAGGGGAAAAGCTGATCTCTCCGCGGGGCGAAATGGCCACCGTGCGCGCCGACGGGACATTGGTGTCGTCGAACGCAAGGGGCAACCATCGCGGGTCGATCCATCAGGTCGGCGCGGCCATGGAAGGTGCGCCCAGCTGCAATGGCTGGACCTACTGGCAGTTCAAGCGCGACGGGCGGCCGGTGCCGATCGATTTCCTGCGCCAGCAGATCCGCGGCGAGATGTGAGCCGCCTCAGGCGCGGTCGTCGATGGGATAGCCGCGCCAATGCTGCACCGGTCGCAGGGTGAAAATGGTCTGCATGCTCGCCACATTCGGCAGGCGTGACAGCACATTCCGGTGGATATCCGCAAAATCGGCCATGTCACGCGCGACCACCCGCAGGATGTAATCCGCATGCCCGCTGGTCAGATGACATTCAAGGATATCTTCGAACCGGGTGACCGACGCCTCGAACGCCTCCAGCACCTCGCGCGCCTGGGAACTGAGGGTGATTTCCACAAAAACCTGCAGCTTCAGCCCCAGGGCATTCCGGTCGATCCGCGCCACATATCCCACGATGATGCCGCTTTCTTCCAGCAGCTTGATCCGGCGGTGGCAGGCCGAGGTGGACAGGCCGATATCGCGCGCCAGATCGGCGATGGGGCGGCTCGAGTCTTTCTGCAGCGCCCGCAGAATCCTGTGATCGAAGCGATCCATTGAATAAATTCTCGCCATTTCGCCAATTTGGCAGCGGTTTTTCCGAATACCACATCTTTGGCGGAAACTAAACGGACCAATTCCCGATCCGCTGCGGCGATTATGACGCTATTGTGTCAGGGAGGATGCACCGTGATTGTCGGAACGCCGAAAGAGATCAAGAACCATGAATACCGGGTGGGGCTGACCCCCGAAAGCGCGGCTGAAATGGTCGCGCATGGCCACCGGGTGCTGGTGGAAACCGGTGCCGGACTGGGGATCGGAGCGGATGACGCGGCCTATATTGGCGCCGGCGCGCAGATCGTCGACAGCGCGGCTGAAATCTTCGCCCGGGCCGATATGGTGATCAAGGTGAAGGAACCGCAGCCCGGCGAACGCGCGCAACTGCGCGAAGGTCAGATCCTGTACACCTATCTGCATCTGGCGCCGGACCCGGATCAGACCCGCGATCTGGTCAATTCCGGCGCGGTCTGTATTGCATATGAAACCGTGACCGATGCCCGTGGCGGGCTGCCGCTTCTGAAACCCATGAGCCAGGTCGCCGGGCGCATGTCGATCCAGGCCGGCGCAAGCACGCTGGAAAAGGCTCGTGGCGGGCGCGGCGTTCTGCTTGGCGGCGTGCCGGGCGTGGCGCCGGGGAAAGTCACCGTGATCGGCGGCGGGGTCGTGGGCTTCAACGCGGCGCAAATGGCCGTCGGGCTGGGCGCCGATGTCACCATTCTGGATCGCAGCCCCGAGGTTCTGGAACGGCTGGGCATGTTCTTTGAAGCGCGCGCCAAGACCCGGTTTTCCAACGCCGCCAATCTGGCCGAATGCGTGGCCGAAGCCGATCTGGTGATCGGTGCTGTTCTGGTGCCGGGGGCGGCGGCACCGAAACTGGTCACGCGCGCGCATCTGGGTCAGATGAAACGGGGCGCGGTGATCGTGGATGTCGCGATTGATCAGGGTGGTTGCGTGGAAACCTCGCACGCAACCACCCATGCGGATCCGACCTTCGTGGTCGACGATGTGGTGCATTACTGCGTGGCCAACATGCCCGGAGGCGTGGCGCGCACATCGACCTATGCACTGAACAACGTCACGCTGCCGCATGCGCTGCGCATCGCCGATATGGGGTGGAAGGCGGCCCTGTCCGCCGATCCGCATCTGGCGGCGGGGCTGAATGTCTGGAACGGCAAGGTCACCTATCGCGCGGTGGCCGAAGATCTGGGCTATGACCCGGTGGCGATCGAGATCGCGCTGGCGGCGTGATAGCGGTTCAGGTTTCGGGGACGTCGCCGGCCAGAGTGTCCAGGATCGGGCAATCGGGCCGGTGATCGCCCGCGCAGCAGTGGATCAGATGCGCCAGCGTCGTGCGCATGTCGTGCAGCTTCTGGATCTTGGTGTCGATCTCGGCCAGATGCTTTTCCGCCAGCCCCCGCACATCCGCGCTGGCACGCTGCTTGTCCTGCCACAGGGTCAGCAGCGTGCGGCATTCCTCGATGGTGAACCCAAGCGCCCGGGCGCTGCTGAGAAAGCTCAGGATATTCACCTCGCGGGTGCCGAAGCTGCGATACCCGTTGGCGGTGCGCGGCGGCGTGATCAGACCGATGTCTTCGTAATACCGGATCGTCTTACTCGGCAGGCCGGATTTCTTGGCTGCGGCTCCGATATTCATGATCATCCTCCCGCGGACCTTGCCCGGCCTTGCGCAGACGCAACGCGTTGGACACCACCAGAACGCTCGACATCGCCATCGCCCCTGCGGCGAGGGCCGGGGACAGAAGCAACCCGTTCACTGGATACAAGACGCCCGCCGCGACGGGCAGAAGCACGATGTTATAGCCGAAGGCCCATGCCAGGTTCTGTCGAATGTTGCGTATAGTCTGTCGGCTCAGGTCGATGGCCGTCAAGGCACCAGATGGCCGCCCGGCGGTCAGGACCACATCCGCCGCTTCGATCGCGATCTCGGTGCCCGTTCCGATGGCAATGCCCACATCTGCGGCAGCCAGCGCCGGCGCGTCGTTGATCCCGTCGCCGACAAAGGCCACCGGTCCATGCGCCTTCAGCGCGGCAATGGCCGCCAGTTTGCCATCGGGCATCAGTTCTGCAGCCACCTCATCCAGGCCGATCTGGCGCGCCAGCGCCTGGGCCGGTGCCGTGCCGTCGCCGGTGATCATCGCCACCCGCAGACCAAGCGCCTGAAGGCCGCGTACGGTTGCCGCCGCGTCGGGCTTGACCGGATCCGAGACGGCGAAGGCCGCGGCCGCCCGCCCGTCAACCGCCAGCAGGACGACGCTGCGGCCTTCATCCTGCCAGCGGGTCATGGCGTCGGACAGCGGCGCCAGATCGATCCCGAGTTCGGCCATCCAGCGGTTGTTCCCCAACGCGACCTGCTGTCCGTCGACCTCTGCGGTGATGCCCCGGCCGGGCAGAATTTCCGCGGTGTCCAGCAGCGGCACCGGGCCGGTGCGGAGTTCGGCCGCGTCGATCAGCGCGCGGGCGATGGGATGTTCGGAGGCGGTTTCGACCGTGGCGGCCAGCCGCAGCAACGGGTCGGGCGCCGCGCCGTCGGCGGTTTCGATGCCCGTCAGCGCGGGTTTGCCTTCGGTCAGCGT
>JAGQRU010000022.1 GCA_020425105.1 Paracoccaceae bacterium | reverse complement strand
AGTTCGATTTCCTTGGCAACCGTCACACCGTCCTTGGTGATGCGCGGGGCGCCGAAGGATTTGTCGATCACCACGTTGCGGCCTTTCGGGCCCAGGGTGACTTTGACGGCATCGGCCAGGATGTTGACGCCTTTCAGCATCCGGTTCCGCGCGTCGGTGTTAAACTTTACATCTTTTGCAGCCATGGTGGCTTACTCCTCGGAATTCACTTGGTAGGAAAGGGGATGATCCGCGCAGGGATTCAGGCTGCGGCGGCCGCTGCATCCTCGGTGATGATGCCCAGGATGTCGCTTTCCTTCATGATCAGCAGTTCTTCGCCATTCACGGTAACCTCGGTGCCCGACCATTTGCCGAACAGAACCTTGTCACCTTCCTTGACGGACATCGCGATCAGTTCGCCGCTGTCCTTGCGGGCGCCTTCGCCACACGCGACGACGATGGCTTCCGCCGGCTTTTCTTTGGCGCTGTCGGGAATGATCAGCCCGCCTGCGGTCTTTGCATCGGATTCGACGCGGCGTACGAGAACGCGGTCGTGAAGCGGTTTGAATGCCATCTCTGAGGCTCCTTAGCTCAGTGTTATTTCCTCGTTATCACTCAGCATGTTTGAGTGCTAACGAGGTCGAGATAGAGATGGGTCATGGCGCTGTCAAGCAAGGAGCGGGAAAAATCCGGGGCGCAGGTGTCCTCGGCGCGCAACCCAAGGCAGAGCATTTCCGGCCCTGCGGCGCGGGCCGGTGCGGTCACAGGTCGTCGATGATGTGGTCTTCCCAGTCGTCTTCGTCGACTTCGAATTCGGGGATGGTCCAGCCGCGGACCGACTGTCCGGCGGCATGCACGGACTCAGGGGTTCCCGACAGCAGCGGATGCCAGTCGGGCAGGGGCTGACCCTTGTAAAGCAGGCGATAGGCGCAGGTCGACGGCATCCAATAGGCATTGTCGGGAAGCGTCTCGGGGGTCAGAAACACGCATTCCGGCACAAACTGGCGGCGGATGTCGTATTGCGCGCACCGGCAGGTTTCGCCGTCCAGCAGGCGGCAGGCCACGCGGGTGAAGGCAACCTCGCCCGTGTCCGGGTCCTCCAGCTTGTTCAGGCAGCATTTTCCGCAGCCGTCGCACAGCGCTTCCCATTCCGCCGGGGTCATCTTGTTCAGCGGCACGGTTTCCCAGTACCGGGGGCGCAGGCCGTCACGTTGGATGGGATCGCGGGACATGGGGCATGGACTTTCGCGAAGGGCGGCGCGCGGTCAGGCCCAACTGGCCAGAACCGCACGGGCCTGGGCGCTGTCGGCGTCCATCTGGGACACCAAGGCGTCAAGCCCGGCAAAGGTGCGTTCGGGGCGCAGGTAGTCCACCAGAGCCACGGACAGTTCGGCGCCATAAAGGTCGCCGGTGAAATCGAACAGATGCGTTTCCAGATTGGCCCGGTTTTCGCCGAACATGGGGCGCACGCCAAGCGATGCAACGCCGAAATAGCCGCCCGCATGCGGCCCGTCCAGAACATCGACCTGTACGGCATAGACGCCGAATTTCGGCGGGTGCAGCCCGTCGATGGACATGTTGGCGGTCGGATATCCCAGATTGCGCCCGCGCCGTTCCCCGTCGATGACCGGTCCGTCGATCCGGTGCCAGTGGCCCAGCATCTGCATGGCGTCGCGCGGCCGGCCTTCGGTCAGGGCCTCGCGGATGCGGGTGGACGACACCGCCACCCCGGCCGTTTCGAATTGCATCAGATCCGCCACGGTGACGCCGAAGCCAAACTCGGCGCCGAAGGCGACCAGATCGGCGGCAGCACCTTTGCGCCCGGCGCCAAAGTGGAAATCCGCACCCACCACCACATGCCGCAGGCCAAGGCCCTCGCTCAACACGTGCGACGCAAATTCCCGCGGCGTCAGGGCCGCAAGGTCGGCGTTGAAGGCCAGTTCATAAAGCCGTGCCACGCCCAGTTTCTGCAACCGGTGCGCCTTGGCGGCGGGGGTCATCAGCCGGAACGGGGGGGCATCGGGGGCGAAGTATTCGCGGGGGTGGGGTTCGAATGTCAGCACCCCCAGCGGCGCGCCGATCCGCGCGCCGGCGTCGCGCGCCAGATCGATCACCGTGCGATGGCCCCGATGCACGCCGTCGAAATTGCCGATCGCGGCGCTGGCGCCGCGGTCGCTGTCGGTCAGGTCATGAAAGGACCTCAGGATGCGCATCGGGCGGCGGCGGTCTCAGCCGCGCGAAGGGGCAAGCACCACCGCTTCGCCCTTGATGACCGTCTTGCCGCCGACGGTGGCCTCGCAATCCATGATGACGCGCTTCTTTTCAGCGATGATTTCGCGCACGGTCAGGGTCGCGATGACTTCCGAGCCCACGGGCACTGGCGCGAGGAATTTCAGCGACTGCCCCATATAGATCGTGCCCTGCCCCGGCATCCGTTCGCCCAGAATGGCCGAAAACAGGCTGCCCACCAGCATCCCATGGGCGATGCGGCCACCGAAAATCGACGCCTTGCCCGCGGCTTCATCCAGATGAATGGGGTTGCGGTCCTCGCTGACCTCGGCAAAGCCGCGCACTTCGGCGTCACCGATCACCTTGGTCAGGCTGCGGGACATGCCGACCTCCAGGTCCTCGAGATAGATGGTTCCGATGGTGTCGTCCTGCATATTGAATTCTCCGTTGTGGACTTCCGGCATATTGGACACGGTCCGCGCGGCAAGGCGGCCTGTCAGCGCAGCCCGCCCATAGCATAGGTCGGCGAAGCCTTCTGGCCGGTCAGATAGGTGCGAAGCCGGGCCGGATCGGGCTGACCGTTCTGCCCGGCGGTGCCGGTCTGTTCGGCGGCCAGACCGCCGGTGATGAACAGAAAGTCCAGGTCTTCGCCCAAAGCGCCCGCCATGTCGGTGCCCGGCCCGTCGCCAATGGCCAGCACCCGGTCGTCGGGGATCCGGCCCATGGCCGCCAGCCGCCGCCGCGCCAGATCGTAGATCGGGGGGTGCGGCTTGCCGAAATACAGGCTCTCCCCGCCCATTTCGGTATAGAGCGCCGCCAGCGCGCCCGCGCAGAAGATCCGTTTGTCGCCCTTGTCGACGACGATATCGGGATTGGCGCAAAGCAGCTTCAGGCCCTTGGTCTTCGCCAGAAGCAGCTGCGCGCGGTAGTCCTCGGGCGTTTCGGTGTCGTCGTCGACCAGACCGGTGCAGGCAATGCCGTCGGCTTCGGCCAGCGGGACGAGGTCGATCGCCCCCGGTTCCATCCCGTCGGGCAATTCGGTGAAGAAGGTCAGGTCCTTTTCAGGTCCCATGTGATAGACCTTCCGGCCCACGGCCCCGGCCATCAGTGCCGCCTGCGCGCTGTCGCCCGAGGTGACGATATCGTCCCAGCAGTCGCGCGGCGCACCCAGCATGTCGAGCTGTTCGGCCACCAAAGGCTTGGGCCGCGGCGCGTTGGTCAGCAGCAGGACCTTGCCCCCCTTGGCGCGGAATTGCCGCAAAGCCGCAACCGCTGCGGGAAAGACGTGGACCCCGTCATGCAGGCACCCCCAGAGGTCGCACAACACAGCGTCATAGCTGTCCGAAATTTCGCTGAGCGCAGAGAGGATGCGGGTCATGGGGTCTCCGGTTTGGGCGGCGCGCCGTCATGCCGGGTATGGCAGAGCGTACCCGGGGATGCCAGACTGCCAGGCCGCGGATGTCGCGTCCGGGGGCCGAAAAAACACGAAGGGGCACCGAAAGGTGCCCCTGAAATGCGGTGTCCGGAAGCGATCAGAGCGCGAGGCTCGGGATGATCTGCTTCTTCCGGCTCATGATGCCCGGCAGAACGACGCTGTCGCCGGTGACGGTGGCGCCGAAGCTTTTCTCGGCCACGGTCTTGACCGTGTCGTTGGGCACCAGCAGGGTCGCTTCTTCTTTCAGGATGTCGACGATGAACAGCAGCACTTCGTCAACACCGTCTTCTTTCGCGACGGCGGGCATGGAGGCCATCAGGCTTTCCTTGCGGCCCAGCGGAATTTCAGGCGCGGTGGTTTCCAGAACCGACACGCGGAAATTGGTGCCGCTGACTTCGTATTTCTTGCTGTCCATGCGGATCAGTTCCGCGTCCGAGAACGCGGACACGTCGGATTTCGCGGCGAACAGTTCACCGGCATAGGCGGTCACGTCCACACCCAGTTCCGCGGCCAGCTTGGCAACCACGGCGCGGTCGGCGTCGGTGGTGGTGGGCGAACGGAATTCCAGCGTGTCGGACAGGATGCAGGACAGCATCGCGCCCTTGATCGCTTCGGGCATCTTCGCGGCGTCGTCGCCCATCAGGTCGTACATGATGGTCGCGGTGCAGGCCACGGGGCGCACGGTGATGTCGATCGGGCCTTTGGTTTCCAGGCCGCCGACCAGCTTGTGATGGTCGATGATCGCCTGAACATCCGCGCCGTTGATGTTGGCGGGCAGTTCGGCGGGGTTGTTGGTGTCCACGATCACAACCGCTTCGCCATCGGCGACGTCAGAGATGATTTCCGGCTTGTCCAGATTCCAGCGCTCCAGCACGAACGCGGCTTCGGTGTTGGGCTCGCCCAGCAGCTTGGCTTCGGCGGGAGTGCCTTTGATTTCGCTCAGATACCACGCCCAGATGAGCGGCGAGCCGGTGCTGTCGGTGTCAGGAGCCAGGTGGCCAAAAACCTTGATCGTCATGTGCTGTATCCGTTGCAGGTGTTTTGCGCGGCTTATAGGCGGGCCGGCGGCCCGGAGTCACGGGGGCAGACAAGGGGTTTATCGCCGCAGCTTATGGGTGTTGCTGCATCGCAGCACCATGCCGCAGGTGCAGTCATGAAATCGTTGTGGTTCTGTTGGTTTCAGGCCATCACAATGCTAATCGAACTGCGAAGACTCCATTCCCCGCCGAAAAGGACGCTGCCAATGCCCTCTCTGGAAGAGCCGAAGCTCATTTCGGGCAATGCCAACAGGTCGCTTGCCAATGCCATCGCCCGCCGCATGTCGATGCATCGGGGTATGAATATCAGGCTGGTCGACGCGCGCGTCGAACGTTTCAACGATCAGGAGATCTTCGTCGAGGTGTTCGAAAACGTCCGCGGCGAAGACATGTTCATCATTCAGCCGACGTCGAATCCCGCCAATGACAACCTGATGGAGCTGATGATCATCACCGATGCGCTGAAACGGTCGTCGGCCGGGCGCATCACTGCGGTGATCCCCTATTTCGGCTATG